>JAVKIA010000003.1 GCA_031459715.1 Armatimonadota bacterium
CCGGCTCTGCGCGCGGTCTGGCGCCACCGGGTCAACGCCGTGCGGGGCGGGCTGGTCGGGCTGATCTCTGGGGTGCTGCCGGGTGCGGGCGCGGACATCGGCGCCTGGCTGGCCTACGGGGTGGCCAAGCGCTTCTCCAGGGAGCCGAGGAAATTCGGCCGGGGATCGATGGAAGCCATCGTCGAAGCGGGGGTGGCCAACAACTCCGACCTGGCCGCCGAGTGGATCCCCACCCTGGTCTTCGGCATCCCCGGCGACGCCTTCACCGCCGTCGTCCTGGGGATTCTGATGATGAAGGGGATGCGCCCGGGCCCGGCCATCCTGCACAACTACGCCGATGTCCTGGTGGCCGTCTACATCACCTTCATCCTGGCCAACCTGCTCATGGTCCCCCTGGGGTTCCTGGCCATCCGCGCCAGCAGCCAGATGGTGCGCCTGCCGCGTAACGTGCTGGTCCCGGCCATCCTCATGATGTGCGTGGTGGGGGCATATGCCATCAACAACAGCCTCTTCGACGTGGGGCTGATGCTGGGTATGGGCATCCTGGGCTTCATCCTGGAGGCGATGGAGTTTCCGGTGGCGCCCATCGTCCTGGGGCTGGTGCTCGGTCCGCTCCTGGAGCAGAACTTCATGATCAGCCTGATCAAGAGCGAGGGTCATCTCCTCCTCTTCTTCAGCCGTCCGGTGAGCGTGGCCCTGGGCGTCCTCACCATTGGGGTGTGGCTCCTGCCGCTGGCCACGCTGGCCTGGCGGCTGTTGCGGCGCCGCAAGGCCGCCCCGGAGCCCGCTGCTGAGGGTTAACGGCCCGCCGGAGCGCAATCTCTGGCCGCGGCCATCACGCTCTCATCAGGCACAGGTGCACCGGGCATAGGAGGGAGGCGATGTTCGACCGGATGAAGAGGGAAGCGATGTTCGACCGGACGAAGCTGCGCGGCGTCGTCGTTCCCGCGGTGACCCCCTTCGAGGACGACGGGTGCACCGTGAGCGAACCGGGGGTGCACCAACTGGTCGAGTTCCTCGTCGAGCAGGGCATCCACGGGATCTTCGTGGCCGGCACCACCGGGGAGGCGCCCGCCCTCGACGACCTGCAGTGGCGTCGCCTGGTGCAGGCCGCCAGCAAGGCCCTGCGTGGTCGGGTTCCGCTTCTCGCGGGTGTCATCGCCCCCACCACGGCCCTGGCCGCGGCGCGGGCCCGCCAGGCGGCCGACCTGGGTGCAGACGTGGTGGTGGCCACCACGCCCTACTACTACCTGCCCACGCAGCGCGAGCTTCTGGGCCACTTCCAGGCCATCGCCCGGGCCACGCCGCTGCCGGTCCTGCTCTACAACATCCCCCAGAACACCAAAGTGCCCATCGGCCTGGCGGCTTGCCGGGAGCTGGCCGGCCTGGGGCAGATCGTGGGCTTGAAGGACTCCGCGGGAAACGTCACCGAGTTCCGCCAGGCCGTCACCGCGCTGCGTGCCGGTGGGCGCGACTTCCGCATGTTCCTGGGCACCGATCACCTGACGGATGTGGCGGTGCTGGTGGGGGCGCAGGGCACGGTGCCCTCGCTGGGCAATGTGGCCGGGCGGGAGTTGGTGGCGGCCTTCGAGGCGGCAGAGGCCGGCGACTGGGCGCGCAGCGCGCGCCACCAGGAGCGGGCAGCCGCCCTGGCCCGCATCTACGACGTGCGGGGGGAGATCCACCAGACGGGGATCATCGTCGGGCTGAAGTGCGCGCTGACCCTGCTGGGGATTCCCGCGGGCCCGCCGGCACCGCCCGCACTGCCGCCGACCGGCGAAGAGGTACGGCAAGTAGAAGCGATCCTTCGGGAGGGCGGGCTGCTCCCGTGAAGCCAGAGGTCGTCACGGCCGGCGATGCCATGCTCCGCCGCTCCCCGGAGGTCGTCACCATCGGTGAGACCATGCTCCGCTTTACCCCGGAGTCCGGACAGAGCCTGGAGCAGGCTGACACTTACCGGGTGGACGCTGGCGGGGCCGAGTCCAACGTGGCCGTGGCGCTGGCGCGCCTGGGCCGGCGGAGCGCTTGGATCTCCTGCCTGCCTTCCACCCCTCTGGGCCGACGCATCGCCTCCCGCATCGCCAGCCATGGAGTGGACATCTCGCGCGTGATCTGGACTCCCCAGGGCAGGCTCGGGCTCTGGTTCCTGGAGCCCCCTGTGCCCCCGCGTCCAGGCCGGGCCTACTACGACCGCGCAGGATCTGCGTTCAGCCAGATCGACCCCGACGAGGTGGACTGGGCCTTCGTCCGCTCAGCGCGCTGGCTCCACCTGACGGGGATCACCCCGGCCCTCAGCGCCGGTTGCCGCGCGCTGGTAGGGCGGGCGCTCGACGAGGTTGCCGGCACGGCGCTCACCGTCTCCTTCGACGTGAATTACCGGGCTCGGCTGTGGCCGCCGGAGCAGGCGCGGGAGGTCCTGGAGCCGGTGCTGCACCGTGTGGAGGTCATCTTCTGTCCCCTGCGGGACGCCCGCACTGTGTTCGGCGAGACCGCTGAGGCTGAGGAGGTGGCCTCCCGGTGGGCACAGCGGTATGGCGCCCGCGTGGTGGTGATCACGGCGGGGGAGGCGGGTGCCGTGGCCTTTGACGGATCCCTGCACCGGGTGGCCAGGCGCTATCCGGTGCAGGCCGTCGACCCGGTGGGGAGAGGAGACGCCTTCGTCGCCGGCTTCATCGGCGGCTATCTGGAAGGCGGCACGCCCACGGCGCTGGAATGGGCTGCGGCCCTGGCGGCGCTCAAACAGACCTACGCCGGCGACCTGGTCTGGTGCACCCGGGAGGACCTGCTGGACGTGATCGTGCAGGGGGATGACGGGATTCGCAGGTAGCATTCCCCCTGCCACTACTGACCCGCATGCTCCTCGTCAGTAGGGGTAGCGGCATTGTGTCATCCCGAAAGTGTATCATGATTGCACTGCACGACTTCCTTGAACCTCATCGGCGATTCGCCCGGTGAGTCGCGGCGCGCAGCCGGACGGGCAGGAGCATGGGGGTCCGGCTGGCATATGCCCGGTAGGCGTCGCCGAACTCCTGGGCCAGATAGGCCTCCTCGCGCCGGGAGAGACGGTAGTACAGGACCAACAGGACCGGCCACATCACCAGTCCCGGAAGAGTAGGCCAGTGGACCAGCCACCCGGCCGTCACCAGCAGGACGCCCAGGTACTGCGGATGGCGCAGGTAGCGGTAGACCCCGCCCGTCGCCAGCGATCCCCGGGCGCGGTAGACCTCCCGCCAGCCGAGCACAACCAGAAGCACGCCCACAGCGCTGACGATCGACCCCAGGGGCATCCCGACCCGATACATGTAGAGCATGAACTGGCGCTCGAAGAGCGTCAGGCCGAGAGCCGTGGACAGAAAGTAGGCCGTCAGCGGAAACCCGAACATCTCGGCGAACAGGGAGACGACGAAGGCGGCGTAGATGCCGTGGGTGCGCCAGTCCCGCCGCAGCCGCACCGGGATCAGCCCCAGGAAGGCCAGGAAGACCGCCACCGAGCCGACGACAAGGCCCCAGCGGCCCCGGGAGATGACCAGCATGTCGTCATGCATTCGTCCCTGCGTCAGCAGGATCAGCGAGTGCCCCGCACCAATGAACAGAAAGGCGACCGCCAGCGCAGCACCGCCAAACGCCACAGCGTTGGCCATCGTCCTTCCGGTCAGACGGTCCTCGATCTGCATGTCCTGCTCCCTGGATGACGTAGCCACAACCGTCTTCTCCGCTCCTGACGGTTCACCCCTCCCGTGGTCAGGAACCAATGTAGGCGCGCCTGACCAGCACATTGCCGCTCAGCTCCTGTGCGGATCCGGCAAGCACGATGCGGCCGTTCTCCAATACGTAAGCTCGGTGTGCCAGGCGGAGGGCCACCTCCACGTTCTGCTCGACCAACAAGAGAGTCACGCCTGCCTCGTTGAGGGCGCGGATGGCCCTAGCCACCTCCCGCACCACGTAGGGAGCCAGGCCCATGGAGGGCTCGTCCAGCAAAAGCAGGGCCGGTTGGGCCATCAGGGCCCGGGCTATGGCAAGCATCTGCTGCTCTCCGCCCGAGAGGCTGCCGGCTCGCTGCTGTCGCCGTTCCCGCAGGAGGGGAAAGAGCGCGTAGGTGCGTTCCAGGTCGGCGGAGAGGTCTCTGTTACGGGTATAGGCCCCCATCTCCAGGTTCTCCAGAACGGTCATCTCAGGGAAGAGCTTGCGCCCCTCAGGGCAATGGGCAATGCCCAGGCGCACGATGGCCTCAGCAGGGAGCCGGGTGATGTCGCGGCCATGGAAGGTGATGCTCCCTTCGCGGGGGTGGACGAGACCTGAGATTGCTCGCAGCGTGGTGGACTTCCCCGCGCCGTTGCTGCCGAGGATGGCGACGATCTCCCCCGCCCCCACGTCGAGGGAGATCTCCTGGAGCGCACGGACACGACCGTAGTAGACCGTGAGCTCCCGCAGCGCCAGTAGCGGCGGTCGCTGCGGAGGCGAGGAGGAGTTAGGCCCGCCGTGAGGTGACATCGCCAGCTACAGGATGCCGTCGCCGCCCAGGTATGTGGCGATTACGGCAGGGTCAGCGCGCACCGTCGCCGGTGGTCCTTCCGCCAGCTTCTCCCCGTGGTGCATTACGACCATCCGGTCGCAGTGCCTCATGAGCGTGTTCATGTGGTGGTCAATGAGGAGCACGGTAACGCCGCGCCCGCGGATGCGGTGGATCAATGCCATCGTGCTGTCAGCCTCCGCGGGATTCATCCCGGAGAAAGGCTCGTCTAGCATAAGGAGTTCGGGCGCCGCTGCCAGCGCAATCGCGATCCCCAGCACTCGCTGGTCTCCATAGGGCAGCTCCTCACCCCGGCGCGTCCGCTGGTCCCGCAGTCCGGTGAAGGCCAGCACCTCCTCCACGCGGGGACCGACCGCAGCGTGTGCATCCATTCCGCGTCCCAAGAGCGTGCGGCGGAGACCGCCGGGTTCGTGGAGGTGGCAGCCGATGGCCACGTTCTCCTCGACGGTAAGGTGGCCGAAGACCCTGGTCTGCTGGAACGTACGCACAATGCCGATCCGGGCTAGGGAAGGAGTCGGCAGTCCGGTGATGTCACGCCCCTTGAACAGCACTCGGCCTCCGCTCGGCCGGATAAAGCCGCTGATCACATTGAACGTCGTGGTCTTGCCCGCGCCGTTCGGGCCGACCAGGCCAAGAATCTCTCCCTGGATGACGCGGAAGGACAGGTCGCTTACGGCACGGAATCCGCCGAAGCGGACGCTCAGGTTCTGGACCTCCAGTATAGTCTGACGACTTAGGTTCACGTGGGCCACCTAGCCATCAGGTCCCTCCACCCACCCACGAGACCTCTCGGGAGGAACGCAATGCTGGCGATGAGGAAGATGCCGAAGACGATCTCTGCCAGCACCGGTGAGAGGTTGCGCAGTATATCGCGCAGGACGGTGAGGAGGATCGGACCCACCAGCGGTCCCGCCGGTGTGCCGGCGCCACCCACCAGGTTCATGACGAAGAGGTCGAAGGAAGCAACAAACGTGAAGATCTCCGGGCTAAGAAACGTCGTGTAGTGCGCGTAGAGCGAGCCCGCAAGACCGGCGAAAGTCGTGCTGACCACGAAGACAAGGACCTTGTACCTGTGGGTGACAACGCCCACCGTCATGGCCAGGTCCTCGTCCTCCCGGATGGCCACCAGAGCCCTCCCCATCCGCGACCGAGCAACGCGGCTGCGCACCCAGAGCACGAAGACGACAACTACCAGGACGAGGTAGTAGTACCCGACCTTGGACTGGAAGGTGTTGAGGGTGTAGGTACCGAGTCCGGGCAGGTGGATCTTCGCGAATGGGATCCCCGGCAGGCCCATCGGACCTCTGGTCAGCCGCACCAAACTCGTGAACAGAAGGGTGAGGATGATGCCGAAAACGAAGGTGACCAGCGCGAAGTAGTGTCCCCGCAGCCGCAGCGAAGGGTAGCCGATGAAGAGCCCCGCAACCGCTGCGGCTGCCGCTGCACCGAGGAGGGCGAGGGGGAAAGGCAACCCGCCGCGCATCACCAGCAGCGCAGATGTGTAGGCTCCGACCCCCCAGAAGCCCGCATGGCCCAGGGAGATCAGCCCGGTTTGCCCGATGAGGAGATCGAGGCTCGCCACCAGGATGATGTTGATGGCGATGAGGACCAGCAGGTTCTGGTGCGCCACGCTCCGCAACCCCAGCGGCAGAAGGGCCGCCACGCCTGTGAGACCGGCCGGCATCCACGCACGGATGCGGGTGCGCGGCCGGGGGGAGGCCAGGATGGCGCTAGGGTTCACGGGAATCTCCCCCCACCGTGTCTCAGGTCGCCGCCGGGCGCCCCAGCAGACCCTGGGGGCGGAGGAAGAGGATAAGGATCATCAGGGCAAAAGCGACCAGGTCGGCGAACTCCGCCGCCAGATATGCGGCGGTGAAGGTCTCAGCCAGGCCGATGATGAGGGCCCCCACGATCGCTCCGGGGACGCTCCCCATACCACCGAAGATGACGATGGCGAAGGACTTGAGGATGACTACCGCGCCGATGTGAGGGTCGAACGCCCGCATGGGAGAGACAAGGGCGCCAGCGGCACCTGCCAGCGATCCCGCCACGGCAAAGGCCAGCAGCGCTATGCGCTCCCCGCTGATGCCCACCAGCCGCGCCGCTTCGGGATTCTGGGCGGTCGCCCGTAGGGCCTTGCCGGGCTTGGTATGCCGGAGGAAGATCCACACCGAGCCGATCAGAATTGCGGTGGCCACCATGACGAAAAGCTGGTGGTAGGTCACAATGACGCCGCTTATCTCCAGCTTGGCGTCACCGAACGGGGAATGGATGAGACGAAAGTCACCTCCGAACGCCCAGAGCGCAGCGTTCTGCAGAATCAGGAGGATCCCCAGAGCGGCGATGAAGGTCGTCGCGCCGCCGTGCCGATGCAACGGTCGATAGACTACAGCGTCGTTCAGGACACCCAGGCCCGCGATGAGGAGCATGGCTAGCGGGATTGAGAGGAAGTAGCTCCCCACCAGACGGGTGAAGAAGAAGGAAACGTAGGCACCCAGCATGTAGAGCGCACCCTGGGCAAAATCGGCCACGTGCATCACGCCAAAGATCAGCGTGAGGCCCAACGCCACCAGGGCGTAGAGGCCGCTGAGGAAGAGGCCGTTGACCGCGTACTGCAGGAACGTCGCTGCGTCCGTCGTCGTCACCTGCCCACAAAGCCATTCCTCGCCCCGGAGCCCGCTGCGCGTGCAGGACGCCCATGGCAGGGGCTCCGGGGCGCAGCCATGGTGCCCGCGTCCTCTAGCGCCGGGGGCAGAGGTCCGCCGACGTCAGCACCACCGGTGGCTTCCCAGAGAACTCCCTGTCCACCAGCAGCGTCCGCCTCCCTTCCGCGTACGTGCCGACCCCGACCCGCACGTCTGCCTGGCCGCAGGAGAGAAATCCGTACGACCCTAGCGGCAGCTCAAACTTCTCCCCGGAGAGGATGCGGCGCACGACCGCTGAAGCCTCCGTAGTGCCCGCGCGCTCGATGGCCTGCTGTAAGAGGTAAATGGTGCCCCACCCCCAGCCGTTGTTTCGGGTGGCCCGCTTCTTGAAGTTATTGAGGAACGTGAGGCTCATCGTCCGGGCCATAGTCTCGGGTTCGGTACGGGTGAACCGCCGCGGGTCCACGCCGTCGTCATAGACCCACGGAAAGAAGAAGCCGTTGGCGCGTGCCCCTACCGCCTCCTGGTAGGCCACATCCTCCAGCAGATCGCTGCCGTAGAATCCCTGGGTCAGCCCCAGTTCGCGGAACTGCAGGGAGATGCCGATCATCTCCCCCACGAGACCGATGGCCACGATGGCGTCAGCCCCAGAGCCGCGCGCCTTGGTCAGGAGCGTCCGGAAGTCCGTCGTCCCGGGGAAGGCGTAGAACTCCGGCTCGGCCACGAAGCGTCCGCCCAGCCGCTCCAACGTCGCACGGAACTCGGTGATCATCGACCTCCCGAAGTCGGTGTTCTGGGCCATGGCGAAGAAACGCCGGTGGTTGTTCACCATGGCGGCATATTTGGCCAGCGGTGCCATCTCCACCTTGGCCTGCGGGCCCAGACGGACGGAGAGGACGGCGTTGGCCTTTTCCCTCGCCGCGCCGGTCAGGTCCGTGGCGAAGGCGTAGATCACCTGCGGAATGCCGGCCTGGGCGAAGATCGGCTGCATCGCCAGGGCCGCTGAGCTGCAGAAGCTACCGGCAGCGAAATCTACCCGCCGGGCTACCAGGCGGTTGGCCGCCTCGGTCCCACCCGCAGGGCTGCAGCGGTCGTCTTCAAACACCAGCTCCATTCGCACGCGCTGGTTGCCCACGCGGACCCCGCCGGCATCGTTAATAATCTTGGCTGCGACCTCAGCGCCTTCCCGGGACTCGGTGCCCTCGCGTGCTGCCGCTCCGGTGAGCGGCAGGGCAAACCCGATGGTCACGCGGTCCGGCAGTGGCGCTGCAGCCCCCGGGCTCAGGCCAGCCGTCAGCACGACGGCAACCAGCACCGGGATAGCAAGCCTCCCTTTCAGACGTACCGCCCTCCGTTCCAGCATCGACTCACCCCCCCTAGGGTATTGCTGTCGTTTCGCGCGTCTCCGTGTGCACAGGGCGGCGGACGTACTGGCCCGTCCGCTGGCCGATGACCCGTCCGTCAGCAAAGACCACCCGCCCGCGGAGGATCGTATGCGTCGGCCAACCGCGCACCCGCATCCCCGCAAACGGGGTGAAGTCCTGCGCCGAATGCAGCACCTCTGGCGCGACCACCTGCTCCCGCTCCAGGTCAATGATCGTTAGGTCGGCGTCGCTGCCGGGGGCGATCGTCCCCTTGCGCGGGTACAGGGCGAAAGCTCGCGCCGAATTGGCGCTGAGGAGCTCCGCGATTCGCCCGGCCGGCAGCCCACGGCGGTGCAACCCCTCGGATATCAGGTAGGGGTAGAGCAGAGCCGTGCCGCCAAATCCGGGCAGGGCCCGCCACAGGTCCTCGCCCTTCTGCTCCTCGAAGCAGCAGGCATGGTCGCTGACCACTGTGTCGATCGTTCCGTCCACGAGCGCCTGCCACAGGGCCTGCCGATCCGCCTCCTCGCGGATGGGCGGGTTAACCTTGCCCCGGATTCCGCCAGCGGTCTCGTAGGTGAGCGCCAGGTGGTGGACGGTGGTCTCCAGGCGCACGTCCAGATGCGGATATCCTCGCTTGGCCGCATCCGCCGCGGTCACCGCCTCGCGGCTGGACAGATGCAGCAGGTTGATGGGGCAGCGGGCGACGTCGGCCAGCAGCACGGCCTCGGCCATGGAGAGACGCTCCGATAGAGGTGGCCGCGCCCGATGATAGGCCTCCAGCCCCTTCAGCCTAGCCCGTCTGACCTGCTCGATGAAGACGCGGAGCAGCTCGGCGTGCTCGCAGTGCAGGCTGAGCGACACACGTCCTCGTTGGCCGTAACGCTGGGCCTGTTGAGCTACCTGCTGCATCAGCAAATAGAGGTGGCCCAGGTCGTACGTGTCCGCCATGGTGTACTCGCTGGCGCGTGTGCTGTCCGCGGTCAGGTTTAGCCCTTTGTAGAACATGTAGTACTTGAAGGAAGCCACCCCCTGGTCGGCGACCAGCCACTCCACCTCGTCCAGTTGCTGCTCCGTCATGATAGCTATGTGGTACCCGTAGTCCGTGTAGGCGCGGCCCTCAGTCATCGCCAGGACCTCCGGCAGAATCTGCCGGTAGGGCCCGCTCTTGTTGAGGTAGTGCTGTCCCGTGCGAAAGTAGCTGATAACGGTGGTGACGCCACCGGTCAGTGCGGAACGGGTCTCGCTCTCCGCGTCCTCCCCTAGCGGACGATAGATCCCCAGGTGGAAGTGGGAGTCCACGGCACCGGGGAAGACCAGGCGGCCGCGGGCATCCAGGATCTCCTCCGCCTGCGCCGGATCGATGGCATCGGCCAGGGCGGCGATTCTCCCGTCGCGGATCCCGACATCGCAGCGCAGGGTGCCCGTGTAGGGGATCACCACCGTGCCGTTCAGAATGGCCAGCTCATACCGTCGCACTGCTTACCCCCCCTAGGCGCCGCATGGCGGCGGAATCATGCGCGTCCGGGTGCCACCTTACTCCTCTGGCATATAGCGGCGCTCCAGATCCTGATAGGCCCGCAGGTCTACCAGGTCGTTGAGTTCGTGAAATGAAAGCATTTCGTTAAGCAGGTCTGCCGTCGTCCCATCGCGCCGCAGCGTCTCCATCAGGCGGATGACGGCGGCGGCGGCCATGCGCACGGCAGCATTGGGGAATATGACCAGGCGGTAGCCCATCTCTTCCAGTTCGTCCGCCGTGCACAGCGGCGTGACCCCGCCCTCTACCATGTTGGCCATGAGCGGGCCCTCCAGCGCCCGGGCGATCGCCCGCAGTTCGTCCCGGCTACGCGGCGCCTCCACGAACAAGACATCCGCCCCCGCCTGCCGGTAGCGACGTGCCCGCTTCAGGGCCCCCTCCAGACCCTCTGCCGCCAGCGCGTCTGTGCGGGCGATGATGACCAGTGCGGGATCTGTACGGGCATCCACGGCGGCCTCGACCTTGCCCACCATCTCCTCGGCCGGGATTACCCGTTTGCCGGCCAGGTGGCCACAGCGCTTGGGATGCACCTGATCCTCCAGCTGCACTGCAGCCGCACCCGCCTGCTCCAGCTCCTTCACCGTCCGGCGCACGTTCAGAGCGTTGCCGTAGCCGTCGTCCGCGTCGACGATCACCGGCAGGCTGGTAGCGGCAGCCACCGCGGTGACGCGCCAAACTGTCTCGGTCAGGCCGACGAGTCCGATGTCCGGAGCACCGAGATGCGTATACGCCATCCCGGCCCCCGTGAAGTAGACGGCCTCGAAGCCGACATGCTCGATGATCCGAGCGGTGAGGGCATCGGGGGCGCCGGGTGCCACCAAGATCCCGTCCTGAGCGAGCCGCCTGCGCAGCCTCGCAGCCGGGCGCATGTCTATGCTCTCCCTCCGGCGCGGGCCAGGCGGGCTCGAGTGTAAGCGATGATCCCCCCATAGGTCAGGATCTCCTGCGAGGTACCGGTGAGATTCAGGATCGGCAGGGTCTGGCCGGTGCGGAGGTCAGTAAGGATGCGGGCGTGCAGGTTCAGCCGCAGGCGATCCCCGGCGGCAATGCCGGAGGTATCGGCGACGATAGCCGCCGGCAGGCCGTGGTTGATAGCATTGCGGAAGAAGATACGCGCGAAGGAGCGGGCTACGACTGCGCTGATCCCAACCTGCTTCAGACAGATCACGGCAGCCTCGCGGCTGCTGCCGGCTCCGAAGTTGGCCCCGGCGACCACAAAATCTCCCGGGCGCACCTGCTGGGCGAAGGTCTCGTCCACTCCAGCCATCGCATACCGCCCCGCCTCCTCCAGGGGGCGGTCGAGAAACCGGCCGGGGAAGATGTCGTCAGTGGTTACGTGGTCGCCGAAGACCCAGGCCTGTCCCTCCAGGATCTCCATGAGTATCCCCCTCGGTCCCTCACAGGAATGCCCTCGGATCGGTCAGGCGCCCAGTAATCGCCGAGGCCGCCACAGTGAGCGGAGAGGCCAGGTAGATCTCCGCGCTGCGATGCCCCATCCGGCCGGGGGTGTTGCGCGTGACGGTGGCCACGCACCGCTCATTGGGTCCGAGCACGCCGGAGTGCAGCCCGGCGCAGGCCCCGCACCCAGGAGCCTGAATGATCGCCCCTGCCTCGATCAGCACCTGAAGTGTGCCGTCCCGCATGCACTCCCGCATCGCCCGCTGCGTGGCCGGTGTGACCACCAGCGGCACCTGTGCCTGCCTCCCCCTCAGAATCCTGGCGGCTTCCCGCAGATCGTGGGCCTTGCCTCCGGCACACGAGCCAATGTAGGCGCGCTCCACCGGCAGGCCCTCAAGCGCCGCCACTGGCTGCACCTGATCGACTCCGGGCGGCGCCGCCACCAGCGGCACGATGTCGGAAGTCCGGAAAGAGTACGTCGCTTCATACGAGGCATCGCCGGGACGCGGTGCATGGCTCTCCGCTTCGAGCCTTGTGGCGATGATTCCATTCTTCGCTCCCATCTCGATGGCCTGATTGGTGAGAACCGCCCGCTCGTCCAGGTCCAGTCCCTCCACCGCCTCACCGGCGTACTCCACCGTCCGGTAGATGGCGAAGTCGGCGCGCAGCTCCCGAAGCACGGTCATGGCCAGGTCTCTCGCCGTCAGGTAGGGCGGCATCGGATCCTCGAAACGGATGAGGATGGTCGCGGGAACGCGCAGCCAGATCTGCCCCGTGGCCAGGACGGTGGCGATCTCTGTCGCGCCGACACCCACCGCCACTGCCCCGACGGCACCTGCAGTGCAGGTGTGGGAGTCGGCGCCCACGATCAGCATCCCCGGCCGGGCGAGCCCCTCCTCCAGCAGCAGGTTGTGCATCACTCCCTGGCTGTCGAAGAAGTGCTCGATTCCGTTGGTCTTCGCCCAGGCGCGGGTGATAGCCAGGATCTCCGCGTGGGTCGGGTTAGCCGGCGGGGTGAAGTGGTCGACAGCCAGAACGACCCGTCCGGGGTCCCACACGCGGCCCCCAAGCTCCTGCATGAGCAAAGCGATCCGCCGGGGGCCCGAGGAGTCGTGCATCACGGCCAGGTCCACCTCGGCCCAGACCTCATCGCCCGGCGTCACGGCCTCACGCCCCGCACAGCGAGCGATGACCTTTTCCGTCAGCGTCATCAGCCGCGTCCACTCCCCGTTGGCCGCGCAGCCGTCTGGCCGCCGGCCATCATCGGGCTAAGCAGTACCACAGTCATGTGCGTGTTCTCGGCCAACGCGCAATCCAGCTCCGGATTGGCCACGTCGTTCACCGATATCAGGATCGCTTCGGCTGGCGCGCCGGACTCAGCGAGCGCGAGACTAGCCAAGGCGTCGTGCCGCCGGCAGACCTCCGCCAGAACCGCGCGCAGCGTCGCTTCCGGCGGCATGGTCAGCACTTCCTCCCTCACCCCGGCCCGCCGCTCCAGGATGCCCAGGTACCGCACGAGCACCACCGGCACGGGCCACCCTCTCTACGGACTCTCGGGCGCGGGCCGAGCCCCGATCCGCAAGGCCACCATCTTGCCGGAGAAAGCCGCGGTCAGGGTGCAGAAAGCGGTCAGCGCGGCGAGCCAGGCTCCGGCGGTGCCGTCGGTCAGGAGCGCGGCGCTCCCCAGGATGAGCGTCCCGGCGATCCCGGCAGCGCGCACGCCCCAGCGGTCGAATACCCCCGCGCCGGCCTCCAGGCCCTCCCGCGCCGCGGCGAGTCCGGGATCGGCACTGGCCAGGGCGCGCGTGCGGTGGACCAGCAGGACGAGTCGGATGAGTGCAAATGCCATGAGCAGGGCGAGGGGCCAGGGCTTCCCCGGTTCCGCCAGGTTAAGCAGGGCGACTGCCCCCGTGCCGGTGCTCTGTAAGCCAAGAAGCGTGATCACCGCTGTCCCCGCCGCTAGGCCATCAACCAGGAACTCCACCGGCAGCCGCCAGCCCGACCAGGCTGGCACTGCCTGGTATGATCCCATGGCCAGCGCGGGATAGGTGATCACCAGAAGCGCGGCGGATGCGCTCAGCGCGGTCGCCAGTGGCAGCACTCCGGCCGCGCCCGCCGGTACGGAGAGCACCGCCATGGTCGCGATCAACACGAAGTCGGCAAGCGCCCCGCGGCTGAGCCAGGACCCGCGCACATTGCGGAGGGCCAGCAGGAACCGGTGAGGTCGGCCAAGGTGTGCCACGAGCACCAGTCCCCCCAGGACCACCAGAGCCAGGGCGAGCATCCTGATCAGGCTCAGACCCCATGCCCGCGTGTCGACTCGCAGGAGCAACGAGGCCAGGTGCAGCCCGCCGCCGGCACCCAGCGCCAGGTACTCGACGGCATGCGAGAGGCCCCAGATCCGCTGCGGCCGGTACGGAAGCACAGGTGTTGGGGAGGAACGATGAGGGTATGAGGGCCGCAGCCCACGGGTGGTATAGCGGACGCCCGGCGCGGCAAATGACACCCCGGCCAGGACGACGGTAAGCTCGCCGGCCAAGCGCAGCGAGATCTCGCTGTGGGGGTCGTCTAGGTCGCCGAAGATCCTGCTGTCCGTGGGACAGACATCCACGCAGGCGGGCCGCCGTCCGCTCTCGATGCGGGAAGTGCACAGGTCGCACTTCTGCGCTGTCCCGGGCTGCATACGCGCCAGCTTCATCTTCTCGAACGGTGTCGGTAGGCCGTAGTAGTAAGTCGGACGGGCGTAGAAGCGGATGGCGCCGAACGGACATGCCAGTTCGCAAGCCCGGCTGCCGCAGCATCTTGCCGCGTCGATGCGCACGATCCCATCCGGACGCCGGGCTATGGCTCCGGAGGGACAGGCCCGCACGCACGGAGGGTTGTCGCAGTGCATGCACAGCAGCGGGAGGTACAGGCGCCAGACATCCGGGTATGTCCCCACCTCCTGCTCGATCACGGGGGCGAACCAGATGCCGGGCGGAGAACCGTGCTCCACCTTACAGGCCACGGTGCAGGCCAGGCAGCCGATGCAGGTGTGGGTGTCGAGGAGCATGGCGTAGCGCGCCATCATCCTCACCTACGAGCAGGGGGCCGGATCTTCCGCACCGCCACCTTCGCCTTGGAGTCGAAGGCCGAGGAGAGCTTGTCCACGCTGTTCAGGTCTAGCGGTAGCAGGGTGTTGAAGTGCACGCCACCGCCCTGGGCGATTGACGATCTCGCCGCCCAGTGGCCGTGGATTCCCGCGATCGCGACGGCCTCCGGATGGATGCCATGCGAGAGCCGGGCGCGGCCCACCACGCTCCCCACGCGCGAGCGGACCTCGATCCAGTCGCCATCATTGATCCCGCGCCGCTGCGCAGTGCGGGTATTAATGAGAATCCGGTAGGCAGAAGGGTGCTGCCGGGCGAGTTCATCCAGCCAGGGGTTATGCGACCCGACGCTCAGGGTGAGGAACGGGACCTTGTAGGTGACGGCGTACAGGTCGTAGGCTGGATCCAGCTCCTCGTGTGCCGCGGAGGGCAGCCAGTCCGGCAACGGCCGGTAGTCCTTGAGGTCCCAGGGCACTGGCATGGCCTCCACCGCTTTCCGCACCTCATGCCCTTTGTTCAGGAGGTGCTCGGCGTAGATAGGCAGACGTGGCCCTACGTACGGACCAGGAAAGGCCTCGCGCACGGAGCGTCGGCCGGTAGTCCAGGCGCTAGTGCCTTCATAGGACGGCGTTTCCACTCCCAGGCGAGCGGCGAAGGAGGTCACCTGCCGGCTGGCAATCGCCCCAACGGTATGGCGCTGTGCGGGGTCCAGACGGTCTGTCGGCCGCAGCTCGAACAGGAGGTTGCACATCTCGTAAAAGTCCTCGGCGAACTCGGCCCGGTGGGCCAGGTCGATGAGGACCTCCCCCCAGGGCCGCGCCGCCCCGGCGGGAGGCACCACTGCGCGCCGCAGCGTCCAGTACCAGTCCCCTGGCCCGGGCGCGACAAAGGCGTACGGGTGGCTGGCGGGAAACAGGTCGTCGCGCTCGAAGTCGTGGGCGTCAGGCAAAACGATGTCGGCGAATTCGGCCGTCTCATCCAACTGGATGGCAAAGGAGACCATGAAGGGAATCCGGCGCAGCACCTCGGCCATCTTCGGCGGGCTGACCATGCTCATCATCAGGTTGACCCGCGAATGGAGGAGCATCTCCGGGCGGTAGGACAGCCCGAACTTTTCCGGCTCCAGAAGGGTGAACGGGTACAGCGTCCGCCCCGCAACCGCCACGGGCAGGATCTCCCGCAGCGAGTAGGACTCCGGCGACTGGACGGTCATACCGGGAAAGGGTGGATTGGCGCCGAACAGGTTGCGCAGCGCGCCGGAGGCGACCAGCAGACCGTCGGGTCCCTCATCCGGCTCCCAGAACGGGCCGATGGGGTTAACGCCGAGAAATCCTCCCGGCACATCAATGGAGCCCAACACGACGTTGATCAGATGGATGGCCAAAGCGGTGGCAAAGCCGTGCTTGTGGCCGACCGCGCCCATCTTGAAGTTCACCGCCACGGGACGGAGCGGCAGGACCTGGTCGTCGATGGTGATGGTCTCTCCGATGTGCGCATCTTCGGCAAGTTCCGCGGCGAGGGCCCGGATGCGCGGGGCCGGGACGGTGGTGATCACCGCCACCCGCTCTGGCTCATAGGCCCGCACGTGCGCGCGCAGCAGGGAAAATGCGGTATGGCACCACTCCCCCTCCACGGCAAAGCACCCCTCCAATGCGGCGTCCTCCCAGGGGCAGATGTCGAAGGGCTCGCTGCGCCCGTTGCGGAGGTTCCATACCAGGGGCCTGTCATTCTGCAGGTGGCGGGCGTAGGTACCGCTGGGTCGCACCAGGTAGCAGGCGTTGGTCCGCCGGCGGAGGAACACGTCATCGAAGACAGCAAGCTCGTTGAGCAGGACTTGCAGGATGGCCAGCGCCAGCGCGCCGTCCGTGCCGGGCCGGATGGGGATCCAGGCATCAGCCTTGGCCGCGGCGGTATTCATCACCGGGTCGATGACGGTGACCTTCATACCCCGCTTCCGCGCCTCCGCGACCTTGCGTGTGGTCACCGTCGCGTTGCTGTCCGCCATGAAGCCCATCTGCGTACCCCACAGCACCAGGTGATTACACCGTTCGAAGTCCACCTCGGAGTTGTAGGCCCCGTTGATCAGCATGTTCACGGCATGGGAGCCCATGCCGCAGAACAGTCCCCCCGCCATCCAGTTGCTGTGGGGCGTACCGAAGGCGGTGGCCCACGCACGGACCAAAGGTGCGGCCGGCAGATCGAAGTGGGCGATGATGAGTTTGCGCGGGTCGTCGCGGCGGATCCGCTTCAGGCGCGCGGCGATCTCCTCCAGGGCCTCCTCCCAGGAGATCGGCTCCCACATCGGGTCGACGCCGACGCCCTTTTCAGGATTGCGCCGGCGCAAAGGGTGCACCACGCGTGTGGGATCGTACAGGTCGAAGACGCGGGCCTTCGCCTTGGCGCAGATGTATCCCCGGGTGCCGGGGTTGCCCGGGTCGCCCTCCACGTCCACAATCCGGCCATCCACGCGGCGCACGCGGATACCGCAACCGTTGTAGCAACCGTAGCACACAGTGGGGATCCACACGTCTTCGGCCGCCGCGATCCTCAGTCCGCCATCCTCGGGCGCTGTCATGATCCCTGCTCCTCCCGGCGAAGGGCCGGCGCCGTGTCCCCTATTCTCAGGGTCATGATTCTTTCCTGTGAACCTTCCGGCCATGCTCGGCCAAATCGTTCCACACTTCATGCCGAACGATCCGGCCGTCGCGGACCTCGAACCGGTCAATGAAGCGCACGCCCTTGAAGCGACGCCCGGCGGGATCCTCCCCGTGAAGAGTGCCCAGACAGTACACAATTGCAGTGCCGGCAGTGCCAGGCAACACATCCCAACGCCGGATCCGCTTCCGTACCCAGCGGTACCGTTGGCGCATAGCATCGGCCATCTGGCGAAGCGAACTGCAGCGGATGTTCCCCGGGAAGACGATCTCCACCCTCGGGTCCAGGAAGGCCGATGCCTCGTTGAGACGGCGCTGGGCGCTGAGCTCGAGGAAGCGCGCCACCAGTGAGGCGGGCTCGTCAGCAGCGGCCATGTCCGGCTTCCCTGACTGCGTGGTCGTGCCGCCAGAGGCAGAAGGCGCTGCCCGAGGTGAAGTGTAGCCCAGACCGGCCGAGATCTTCGCCGCACCTCGCCGTACCAGGCCACTGAATCGCCGCAGGCGGGTCGGAGTCAACCGGTAGGTGGGACCGGAGATGGTCAAGCCCGCCACCACGCGTCGCGAGGCATCGCGCACCGGAGCGCTCACCGCAGAGGCCCCAGCGACGCGCTCGCCGACGCTGATAGCGTAACCGCGCCGGCGGATCTCGGCCAGGTCCGCCCGCAGACGTCCTGGGTCGGTGACGGTTCGAGGGGTAAGAGGGGGAAGACCGGCGGCGATGACAGCCTCCATATCTGCAGGCTCCATCCAGGCCAGGAGCACCTTCCCCGACGCTCCTGCGTACAGTGGCAGGGGACGTCCCAGCTCCACGAAGTGCCGGATCGCCTGGTCGCTCTCCACCTTCTCGATGCAGACCCGATGGTAGCCGCGAACGATGTTGAGGTCGACGGTCTCGCCGGTGGCACGGGCCAGCTCTTGCATGACCGGCAGCGCGACCCGCCGCACATCCAGGTCCCGCAAGTATGCGCTGCCCAGACGGAGCGCGGAAAGCCCCAGCCGGTATCGTCTCCTCTGGGAGTCCCTGGCAAGCAAATCGCGTCGGGCGAGGGCTTCCACAAAGCGGTACACGGTGGGTTTGGGCAGACCGAGATGGCGGCTCAGCTCGGTAATCCCCAAATCGCCACCCTGATCGGCGAACGCCAAGAGGACATCCAGGGCTCTCTCAACGGCCCTCGCGGTACCACCGGCAGAGGCTACACTCATCGCTCGGCCATGTTTCACTATGTGAAACATTGTTCTGCTCTCACTTCTTTTTCGCCTGCCCGCCGGGGATTCCTTCCTCCGTCGGAGGGGCTGCGTGGCTGTCAAGCCCGAGAACATGGAGGACCATATCTACCTGGTCAACGCCTGTCGCGCCTACGGCATCTGGTACGCCAGGGCTGGGTGGGGATGCTGGCCATCCCGCTAGGTGGCGGGGACGAAGGTGCAGCAGGTCACGGTGGGCTCTTGCACCAACGGCTCCTACACCGACCTGCAGGCGGTGGCCCGCATCGTCTGGGGGCGGCGAGTACACTCCGATGTCTTCTTCGTCCACCCCAACAGCCGCACGGCGCTGGAGCTGCTGGCGCGGGAGGGGTTGCTGGTCGACCTGATCGCCGCCGGCGTGAACGTCTCGGAAGCCACCTGCGGGGCCTGTGTGAGCTTCGACCACGTCCCCGGCCCGGGCACCAGGAGCGTGCGAGCCACCAACCGTAACTTCAAGGAGCGTAGCGGTCTGGCCGACGACGAGGTTTACCTCACCAGCGCGGAGTCGGCCGCCGCCGCACTGCAGGGGGAGCTTGTGGATCCGCGTGACCTGACCCGCGACCTGGGGATCGCCGCTCCGCCGCCGGACCTCTTCGACGCTTTCCCGCAGGACAACCCCCTGCTCGTCCCGCCGCTACCCGAGGACGCCGCCCGGGGCCTGGCTGTGGGGCGCGGCCTCAACATGCAGCCGGCACCGGTGAAGACATCGTCCGCTTCCGCTCCAACATCCCCAGGCCGAGCGAGTTCGCTTTTCACCGGCTCGACCCCGACTTCCGCGCGCGCCCGCACCCGACCGGCAGGAGCCCCTGGCTACGCCGGAAGGCTGGCCGGTGCCCGGAGGCGACTGGCTGGCCTGGGGCATCATCAATCTGCCGCGGGTGAAGTGGGGAGCACAACGCCGCTGCCGCTTCATCGACGACCGGGCCATGGTCATCGGTTGGGATGGAGGAGTCAGCCCCTGCTACGCCCTGATGCACTCCTACCCCTACTACATATACGGGCGGCGCAAGGAGGTGAGCCGCTACGTACTGGGCCGGGTGGGGGAGAGGACCCTGGCGGAGATCTGGACCTCCCAGGAGTGCGTCACCTTCCCCGCCCGGGTGAGGGACTTTCGCTTCCCCTCGTGCGTGGACTGCGGCATGGCCTGCAGCTTCGCCGCAAGCAATGAGGACTGCCGCGGCAACGCTCCCTCGTGTGCCGACTGCCTGTGGGCCCAGGACATCGTGCGCTGCCCGTAGGAGCGCTGCCCGTACGAATGGAAACTGGTCACGCAAGCACGCGCTGCCTGAGGCGAAGCAGGCGTGCTCCGCAGGAGCCGAGAACTGCGGTCAGGCCCGGCGCACCGGTTCCAGAGGCGTGATCCTGCCGGTCTCGGTGGTGTCGTAGCCCCCCAGGCGCCTGACCTCCTCCTGAAACTCTGCTGAGTTCAGGACGGCCAGGGCCTCCTGAACAAGTGGGGCCTCCAGGTGCTCGCGGGGGATGACCAGGTCGTAGCGCTCCCTGGCCACCGGAATGAAGTCGAGCCCCAGGGCCCGCGCGGCGGCGTAGATCCCCAGACCCGCGTCGGCCGTGCCGCTGGCCACGGCTGCGGCCACGGCCATGTGGGTGTAGGCCTCCCGCTCGTAGCCGCGAATCTGTGTGGGGTCGATGCCCGCTCGCTTGCAGGTGAATTCAAGCAGCAGGCGCGTCCCTGCCCCCCGCTGCCGGTTGATGAAGACGACGTCCTCCCGGACCAGGTCCTCCAGCCCTGCGATCGCCCTGGGATTGCCCGGCCGGACTATCAGCCCCTGGTCCCGGTGGGCCAGCGTGACCAGGACCACCTCCTCCCCCGGAAGGTAGCGGCGCACGTAGGGTACGTTGTACTCGCCCGTCTCTTCGTCCAACAGGTGGATGCCGGACATGTGGGCCTCCCGCCGGCGCAGGGCGCCCAGGCCGCCCAGGCTGCCCACATGCGCGGAGGAGAGGCTGACTCCCGGGTCGCGCCGCCGCAGGAAGTCTGCCAGCAGATCCAGGGCCACGTCGTGGCTGCCTACCACGACCAGCGTCCTGGCGATCTCCTCCCGCGCCCGCAACAGCTCCACCTCCACCTCCCGGCCGGCGGCCACGCCCTCGCTGGAACGGGGAATCGTCAGCAGGCCGTCGGCCCGAACCATGGTGGAGATGAGGCCGGCACCCCGCCCCAGCGGGCTGGCCACCAGCCGCCCTCCCACCTCGCCCAGCTTGACGCGGACGAACTCGTCAAGCCCCATCACCGAGGTGATCGTCCGCGTGGTCACCGCCCGCACCACCTCGCGGCGCGGCACCGGCAGCCCCTGCAGCATAAAGACCATGGGCTTGACGAACAGGTCGAAGGTGAGCATGGAGGTGACGGGGTAGCCGGGGATCCCTACCACTGGCGTCTTCCCCACAATCCCCAGGATGGTGGGCCGGCCCGGTTTGATGGCAACTCCGTGGAGGATGACCTCCCCCACCCGGCGCAGCGCGTCGACGGCAAAGTCCCTGGTGCCCGCGGAGGCCCCGGCGTTCACCACGACCAGATCATGGTCACGTCCGCGCAGGAGCGCATCGGCCAGGGCAACCGGGTCGTCACACACGGGGGCGTGCCGGTCCGTCAGCGCACCCCACTCCTGCGCCATGGCGGCCAGCACATGCGAGTTAAACTCGATGATCGCGCCGGGAGCCGGCGGGCGGCCTGGCTCCATCAGCTCGTCGCCGGTGGGGATGATCAGAAGCCGGGGCCGCCGCCGCACCGGCACCTCCCTCACGCCGGCAGCCAGCAGCGCTCCCAGGTCAGGGGGCCGGATGCGGTGGTTGGTGGGCAGGAGCAGCTCCGTGACCACGATGTCCTCACCCACCGGCCGGACGTGCTGCCAGGGGACGGCCGGTCCGATCAGCTCCACCTCACCGGTCGGGGATTCGTGGATGTCCTCCACCATGACCACGGCGTCAAACCCCGATGGCAGGGGATCACCGGTGTTCACGGGGCGGAACCGGCCGGGGCCAAGCCGCACCGGTGAGGTCTCCGAGGCACCGAAGGTCTCCTCTGCCCGCACGGCGATCCCGTCCACCGCCGAGGCGTGGTAGTGCGGTGTCGATCCCGCGGCGTAGACGGGCGCTGCTGTGACCCGGTGCAGGCTCTCCGCCGCAGCCACGGCCTCGGCTTCCAGAGGCCCCAGCAGCCCTCGAGCCCGCAGGGCCTGCAGCCAGACCCGCCGGGCCTCCTCCAGAGGAACATCGCTCAGGTAGATCTGCCGCGCCCCCGCCGGCTCACTCTCTACCATGTCCAAACCTCCACCGGCTCTCCCACCTCCACGCCCTCACGCTCCAGGGGAACCCGCACCAGACC
Organism: Armatimonadota bacterium; assembly: GCA_031459715.1. NCBI lineage: Bacteria > Bacillati > Candidatus Sysuimicrobiota > Candidatus Sysuimicrobiia > Candidatus Sysuimicrobiales > Candidatus Humicultoraceae > Candidatus Humicultor > Candidatus Humicultor tengchongensis. The sequence continues at coordinate 21,810 of JAVKIA010000003.1, forward strand.
GTCGGCCTTCACCATGGTGGCGATGAGGCCGGACTTCCCCAGCAGCGGCACCGCCCAAAGCTCCCCGTTGCGTCGCTCCAGGAAGACACGCAGGTAGTCCTCCCTCCCGGGAGCGGAGGCGACGCGGCGGGCCAGGCGGGCCCGCAGCGGGACGGGAGGCGAGGCCTCCAGCCCCAACAGCCGCCAGATCATCTCCCGCGCGAAAACGTAGAAGACGATCATCACCGTAGTGGGATGGCCGGGAAGGCCCACCACGGCCTTTCCGCCCGCCGCGCCCAGGATGGTGGGTTTGCCGGGCTTCATCGAGACCCCGTGGACAAGGACGCCGGGAGACCCTATAGCGTCAATCGCCCGCGCCACCAGGTCCCGCGGCCCCACCGAGCTGCCGCCGGAGATAAGGATCAGGTCGCTGCTCTCCGCCGCCCGACGCAGTGCGGCCAGCAGCGCGTCGTACACATCGGGAATCAGGCCGAAGAAGCGGGGAGTGCCTCCTTCCTGTCTCACCAGGGCAGAGAGGGTGTAGGTGTTGATGTCCCTGATCTGACCGGGACGGGGCTCGATCTGGGGCGGGACGATCTCGTCGCCGGTGGAGATGAGAGCGACGGCCGGAGGGACCGCCACCGGCACCTCTGTGGCGCCGATTCCCGCCAGCAGTCCCAGGTCCTGCGGGGCCAACCTCCGGCCCCGCCGCAGGGCCACCGCGCCGGCGGGAAAGTCCTCTCCGGGACGGATGAGATTTTCGCCCGGCCCCACGGCCCGCTTCACCTCAACCGTCCGCCTGTCCAGCTTCTCGGTGTGCTCCACCATGACCACGGCGTCTGCGCCCTCCGGCAGCATGCCGCCGGTGGGGATCCACGCCGCTTCCCCGGGCCCGACGCGCACCCGGGGAGCCTCGCCCATGCCCACCTCGCCCACCACGCTCAGGTAGGCGGGTAGCCCCTCGCCGGCGCCGAAGGTGTCGGCGGCCCGCACCGCGTACCCGTCCACGGTGGAGCGGAAGAACTCCGGCAGGTCCCGGGGCACCACCACGTCAGCGGCGAGAACCCTCCCCCAGGCTGCTTCCAGGGAGACGGTCTCCACGCGGGGAGGCGGGGGCAGCCAGGTGGAGAAAAAATGTTCTTTGGCTTCGCAGGGCGTCCGGATCTGGAAGAAGAGGACCTCGCCGCCACCGGCAATGGGCGGGAAGATCCCCACGTCGTCGCCCTCTTGTAGCCTCGCCGTATCGTCCACGACCAGGCCGTTGACGAAGGTCACCCGCACCGCCTGGCGGGGGATGCCCAGACGCTGCACCAGGTCGCCGACGGTTGCTCCTTCGTCCAGTTGCACGCTGATGGCCCCGGCTGCGGCCTGGGGGTGGTACTGCCGCAGGGTGGCGAAGAGCCGCACCGAAACTGCAATCACCCTACTCCTCCACCCTGGGGAAGTACTGGCAGTAGAGCAGCGCCATGTCCCTGGGGAAGACCCCCAGCCGGTCTCCTGACCGCACCTTCCGCCGCAGCCCGGAATACTCTGCGTTGAGGAAGAGGTGGCTCACCTCCTCCGGCCCGATGCCCAGGGCGGCCAGGACGTCGGCAATGGTGGCCCCGTCATCAACAGGAACGTGCACAACCGCGTCCTCCCAGGCAGGCCGGGGGCCAACGCGCTCCTTGAGCCGGCCGTACAGGTGGACCTCGACCATCAGCAGTAGAGCATAGCCATGTCCCTGGGGAAGACACCGACGCGGTCGCCGCCCCTCACCACGAGTTTCCGGGCCTCCGGGGAATACCGGCCGTTGACGAAGATGTTGCTCACCTCGGCGTCGGGGTCGATCCCCAGGCGGCGCAGCACCTGCTCGACCGTCGTTTCCTCTTCCACCGGCACCCGGGCTATCGACTCCGTCGTGACCCTCGGGTCCTCGGCGAAGCGGCGCAGCCGGCCGTAGAGCCTGACTTCCACCAGAGACGACATTCAGAACTTATAGACCGCGTCGAGCAGCTCCTCGGGCACGTCGAAGACGGTGTTGTGGGGTGGCAGCGGTTCGCGCGTCATGAACTCCGGCAGCCGGTCGTGCGCCGCTGTGAACCCGGCGGCCTCGTTGAACTTCCGCTCGGCCCGCAGGATCTCCAGGCCCAGCCGTGTGATGTCGTTCACGGTCCAGGTGGTCCCCAGCACCCCGGCGCAGCTCTCCACCATCCCCTCCAGCCCTTCCGGATTGTCTACCACGGCGAAGACGTCGAAGAGGCAGTACCCGGTGGAGTCAATGAACGCCGTGGAGGCCTGCCACTGGCGCGAGAGTTCCGCCTTCTGCACCGCGAACGGATCGACCTTGCCCCCGACACCCAGGATTTCAGGAGAGATGGTGTACCCGGCTGTGTGGTCAGCGCCCATGGTGGAGGTGGCGTAGGTGACGCCGATGCCCTTCACCGCCCTAGGTTCGTACGCCGGCATGTTCTGTCCCTTGACCGCTGGAACGCGGGTCACACCGAAGGCCCGTCCGGTGAAGACCGCACCGTTGCCGATAATGCGCCCAAGTGGCGTGCCCTTCCTGATCTCCTCATTGATGAGCTTCTTGGCACCTTCAGCATCGCCAAACGGGAGCAGGCCGCCCTCCATGGCCACCGCAATGGTCCCACCCATTTCGATGGTGTCCACACCCACATCGTTGCAGGCCCGGATCAAATCCGCGATGTCGTCGAGGTTCCCGATGCCGCAGTTGGCTCCCAGCGCCCACACCGACTCGTACTCCATGACTGAGACCTTGAAGGTACCGTCCGGGTTGGCCCAGCGGTCGGAGCACTGGATGATGCAGCCGGGGTGGCAGGGGTGGCCGGTAGCGCCCTCCCCGTTGCGCTTCTTTATCAATTCAACCTTGGCCTCGCCGCTGATCTGGCCGGTGAGCTCGAAGCGGCCGGAGCGGAAGTTGCGCGTGGGGTAGCCTCCAGCCTCGTTCATGATGTTGGCCAGGACGTTGGTACCGTACGTGTTCAACGCCCCGCCCTTCTTGGTGACGTCGTGGCGCAGGGAGGCCTCGGTGATCTTGTCGATGCCCCGCTGGAAGAGCTCCCTGTTTGCGATCTCCACGCCGGGTGCCCCCGTGTCATCCACAACGATGGCCTTCAGCCCCTTGCTCCCCATGACCGCGCCCATGCCGCCGCGGCCGGCGTAGCGCCCGGCCGTATTCTCCTGGTCGTTGACGCAAATCCCGGCGGCGGTCATGCGCATCTCGCCGGCCGGACCGATCCCGATCACCGCCACTTTGCCGTGCCTGTCCCACAGCCGGGTGCACACTTCATACATCCCCAGTCCCACCAGGTCGTCGGCGGGGAGGAACTCCGCGGCAAGCTCGCCGGTCAGCGCCCTGCGCACCTTGAGCACCCAGAATTTACCGGGCTCCTCGGGCTGGCCTTCCACAATGATGGCCTTGATCCCCAGCCGGGCGATCTTCTGGGAGGCGAGACCGCCGACGTTGGTCTCCTTGATGGTCCCGGTGAGCGGACTCTTCCCCCCGACGGACAGACGGCCGGACGTCGGCGCCGCCGTGCCGCTGACGATGCCCGGGGCGAAGACCAGCTTGTTCATCGGGCCGAGGGGGTGGCAGGTGGGAGGGACCTCCTGAGCGGTGACCATGGAGGTAAGGCCCCGCCCTCCCCACAGACTGTAGGCTGGCGGCACGTCTTCGAATGTGGCCGTCAGGTCGGCCATGTTCACGCGCAAGAGCCTTGCCATCGGTCTCGCCTCCCTTCATGCATCCGTGTTCCTGAACTCTTACCCTCCAATCTCGCCCATCAACCTGGCTCGAGGGAACGCTCCGTCGGCCAGGGCGTGTCCGGCGGGACGGCCGAACGCAGCGGTGCGCAGGAGGGCCCTGAGCTCCTCATAGCCGGCCCCCCGGCGCAGCGGGGTCAGCAGGTCCACCTCGTCGTCGTGCAGCAGGCAGAGGCGAAGCCGCCCGTCGGCGGTCAGGCGGAGCCGGCCGCAGCGGGAGCAGAAGGGCTGGCTCCAGGGGCTTATGAAGCCCAGCCTGCCAGCCGCGTCGGGCAGGCGGTACGTCCTGGCCGGGTGCTCCCCGGAGACGTCGAGAGGAATGAGCCGCCCCAGCGCGGCCTCGATGCGGGCCATGGTCTCCGCGCTGGGCACGAGGCTGGCCGCAGCAAACCGTCCCAGGCGGCCGAACGGCATGATCTCGATGAACCGGACCTCCCAGGGGCGCTCCCTGGTGAGGGCGGCCAGAGGGACGACGTCGTCGTCGTTGAACCCGCGGACGACAACGGTGTTGAGCTTGATGGGCACCAGGCCGGCGGCCTCCGCCGCGGCAATCCCAGCCAGCACGCGCTCCAGCCGCCCGCCCCCGGTGATGCGGCGGAACTTCTCCGGGTCGGTGGTGTCCAGGCTGATGTTAACGCGGCGCAGGCCGGCTGCGGCCAGGGCAGAGGCCATGGGCTCCAGCAGCAGACCGTTGGTGGTCATCCCGACGTCCTCCAGGCCTGGGATGGCCGCAAGGGCCCGGACCAGGTCCACCAGGCCGGGGCGGAGGGTGGGCTCGCCCCCGGTGAGACGGAGTTTCCGCACGCCCAGGTCGGCGGCGGCACGCACCACCAGCAGCAGCTCGTCGTCGCGCAGGGGCTCTCGCCGCGGGCGGGCGCCGGCGTGTCCCGGAGGAGCGCAGTAGACACATCGCAGGTTGCAGCGATCCGTGAGGGAGATGCGGAGGTCATGGAGGTCGCGACCGAACCGATCGCGCATGGCCTGCCTCCCGGGCAACAGGACACGGACCGCCCGCCGGGGGTGGACGAAGCCCGGCGGGCCAGGCGCGGCATCTTTGATCATAGGGGCGTAGAGCGGATCCGGCCATCCAGCGTAGACCCGATTCGCGGCAAGGAGGGAGGGGCGGGGGATACGTCGACGCCAGAAGCGAGCGGGGGTGGCAGGGCTCGAGAGAACGACAGGGAGGGTTTAGGCGGGCAGATAGCGAACGCTAGTTCGCCCATGGTCTGCTACCCGACGACTTTGGAGGCCGCTAGTGACCCTCGACCAGATTCTTGATACCCTGCGCACCGATCCAGACCTCGCTCCCCGCATCACCGCCTGGCACGACCTGCCTCCCCGGCCAGCCCGCCTCGAGCCTTTCCCTCCTGAGCTGGACCCCCGGCTGGCCGAGGCGCTCCGCCGACGCGGCATCGACGCGCTCTACACTCACCAGGCGGAGGCCTTCCGGGTGGCGGCCGCAGGCGGCGACCTGGTGGTGGTCACCCCCACCGCCAGCGGCAAGACCCTCTGCTACAACCTGCCTGTCCTCCACCGCATCCTCAAGGAGCCGGGCACCCGGGCGCTCTACCTGTTCCCCACCAAGGCCCTCTCCGCCGACCAGGTGGACGAGCTGCAGTCCCTGGTGCGCGCGCTGGCAAAGGCGACCGCCGGTGGGCCGGGCGGTCCGCCCGACATCAAGACCTTCACCTACGACGGGGACACCCCGGCCTCCGCCCGCCGGGCCATCCGTGCGGCCGGGCACATCGTGGTCACCAACCCGGACATGCTGCATACGGCCATCCTGCCGCACCACACCAAGTGGCTGCGCCTCTTCGAGAACCTGCGATACCTGGTCATCGACGAGCTGCACCAGTACCGCGGCGTCTTCGGCAGCCACGTGGCCAACGTGCTGCGGCGGCTGTGGCGGATCTGCCGTTTCTACGGCAGCCGCCCCCAGGTGATCTGTGCCAGCGCCACCATCGGTAACCCCCGGGAGCACGCCGCGCGTCTGGTCGGGCGACCGGTCACCCTGGTGGACAATAACGGCGCCCCCGCCGGGGCGAAGGTCATCGCCTTCATCAACCCGCCGCTGGTCAACCGGGAGCTGGGCATCCGGCGGGACACCCTGCTGGAGGTGCGGGACCTGGCCTCGGAGTTTATCCGCAACCGCATCCAGACCATCGTCTTCGCCCGCAGCCGGTTGGGCGCCGAGCTGCTGACAACCTACCTGCGCGACCTGGCCCAGCGTCACGGGCAGGACGCCGAGGCCGTGCGCGGCTACCGCGCGGGGTACCTGCCGGGCGAGCGGCGGCAGATCGAGCGGGGGCTGCGTGAGGGGACGATCCGGGCGGTGGCAGCAACCAACGCCCTGGAGCTGGGCATCGACATCGGGCAACTGAGCGTGGCGGTTCTGGCCGGCTACCCGGGCACGGTGGCCTCCACCTGGCAGCAGATGGGTCGCGCCGGCCGGACCGCGGACCTGGCGGCCGGACTCCTGGTAGCCACCAGTGACCCACTGGACCAGTACATCGTCACCCACCCCGACTACTTCTTCGGCCGACCGGCCGAGCAGGCGCTGATCAACCCGGACAACCTGCTGATCCTGGCCAGCCACCTCAAGTGCGCCGTCTTCGAACTGCCGCTGGCGTACGACGAGCCGTTCGGTGGAGAGGGCCCCGGGGCCCTGGCGACCACGGCAGAGATCATGCGCCACCTGCAGGAGCGGCGGGTGGTGCATGATGACGGTGCCCGCTGGCACTACATCGCGGAGGCTTTCCCTGCCGAGGAAGTCAGCCTGCGAGCCGCTTCTACCGAGAACGTGGTGATCATCGACACCACCGACCCGCAGCCGCAGGTGGTGGGGGAGGTGGACCTGCCCTCCGCCCCGGCCCTGGTCCACGAAGACGCTATCTACCTCCACCTGGGGCAGCAATACCACGTGGAGCGGCTGGACTGGGAGCGGCGCCGGGCCTACGTGAAGCGGGTGGACGTCGACTACTACACCGACGCCCAGATTGCCGTGCGCATCGCCGTCCTGCACGAAGCGGAGGCCGCTACCGGAGCCCTGGCTCGGGCGCACGGCGAGGTGGCGGTGACCTACCGGCCGACCATCTTCAAGAAGCTCAAGCTGTTCACCCAGGAGAACGTAGGGTGGGGGAGGATCACCCTGCCCGAATCAACGGTACACACCACCGCGGCCTGGTTTGCCCTGCCCCCGGAATCCAGTGGCGGCATGGCTCCGGAGCGCCTGCAGGGCGCGCTGGCCGCCCTCTCCCACGCGCTGCTCAACGTCTCTCCCCTGTACCTGATGTGCGACCCGCACGACCTGGGGCGCGTCTATGAGGTGCGCTCGCCGCACACCGGTCTGCCTACGGTCTACCTGTACGAGCGAGCGCCGGGCGGCGTGGGGCTGGCGGAGCGGCTCTTCCGCCTCCACGGGCACTTGATCCACGCGGCGACGGTCCTGGTGGAGGGCTGCGGCTGCGCGGCGGGCTGCCCCTCCTGCGTGGGTCCCGTGCTGGAGGTGGGAGGGACAGGCAAGCAGGACAGCCTGAGCATCCTCCAGGCCGCCCAGCGCGACTTGACCCCTGCAGCGGGGCATCCGGCGCCTGCGCGTTGGGATGCCTGAGATGCCGGCCGGACAGTTCTCCTCCGCAGTCGCCTCCCGCCTTCCGCCGGGCGTTACGGTGACCCGAGCGGGCTTTGAAGTGCGGCGGCAGTTCTGGGGGCTTGCCCTCAGGCACGGTCGCCTCCCCCTGGAGGAGGCTGTGGACCGCGGCCGCGCGCTCGGCCCGCAGGGCCGTGCAGTGGGCTGGCTGGACACGGAGACGACCGGCCTGGCTGGGGGGACAGGAACCTACGTCTTCCTGGTCGGCATCGGCACGGTCGAGGACGGGGCTTTCGTGGTCACGCAGTACTTCCTGGCCGATCTGGCCGCGGAAGCGGAGATGCTGCGGGCGGTGGGCAACCACCTCCGCCGCCTCGATGCGCTGGTGACCTTCAACGGCACCCGCTTCGACCTGCCCCTGCTGCAGACCCGTTTCCTCCTCTCTCGGCAGGAGGAGCCGCTGGGTGCGCGGGCGCACCTGGACCTGATCACCCACGCCCGGTGTCTCTGGTACCGGCCACTGGGAGGCTACAGCCTGGCCCGGCTGGAGCAGGAGATCCTGCAGGTGCACCGCAACCTGGACGTGCCGGGGTGGCTTATCCCCTCCCTATACGTCGACTACCTGCGCACGGGGGACCGGGATCCGCTGGAGCCGGTGTTTGCGCACAACGAGCAGGACCTGCTCTCGCTGCTGGCCCTGCACGGCACCGCGGGGGAGACGCTGGCGCGTCCCCAGTCCCCGCCCGTGGTCGTGGACTGGTTCGGGTTGGGGCGCTTGCTGGAAGAGCGGAGCGATCCCGCCGCGGCCCGCTGCTACCAGCGCGCCCTGGCCGAGGAGTCGGACATCCGCGCGCGCCGCCGCGCCGCGCTGGCCCTGGCCCGCCATTACCGCCGGTGCGGCGACCGGCGGAGGCTGCTGGCGCTGTGGCAGAGGGAGCTGGCCGCGGGTATCCTCCCGGCCTGGCAGGTGCTGGAGCGGCTGGCCGTGATCTGGGAGTGGCAGATGGGCGACCGCTGCCGGGCCCTGGAGGCCACCGCGCACGCCCTGGCCTGGCTGGACGCAGAGGAGCAGAGGGCGGCGATGCGGCTGCGCCGCAGGTGGGACCGCCTGAGGCGGAAGGTGGAGCGACAGTCCAGCTAGCCGCGCAGCCCCTGGTACTCCTTCACATCCAGCAGATCGCGCAGGCCGTCGCCGACGAAGTTGATGCTCAGCACTACCAGCATGATGGCCAGCCCGGGGAAGATGCCCAGCCACCACGCGCTCTGGAAGAACGGTCGGGCGTCGTTAAGGATGAGGCCCCAGGTGGGCGTGGTCGGCTTCACGCCCAGCCCCAGAAAGGAGAGCCCGGCCTCAGCCAGGATGGCGTAGGAGATGCTCACCGTGCCCTGGACGATGATCGGGGAGCTGGCGTTGGGCAGGATGTGACGCAACATGATACGCCGGTCCCCCGCCCCCACCGCGCGCGCCGCCGCCACGAAGTCCTCCTCCCGCAGAGCCAGGACCATCCCCCGAGTAATGCGGGCGAAGTCGTCCAGGAACGCCAGGGTCACGGCCACAATGACGTTCTCCAGCCCCGTGCCGAAGACGGCCACCAGGGCCACGGCAATGATGAAGTTGGGGAAGGCCCACTGCAGGTCGATGTAGCGCATGACCAGCATGTCCACCCAGCCGCCGTAGTAGCCGGAGAGCACGCCCAGCAGCACGCCCAGCAGCGCCGCCAGGCCCACCGTAGTGATGCCGACAACCAGCGAGATGCGGGAGCCGAAGATGATGCGGCTGAGGAGGTCACGCCCCAGGTCGTCGGTGCCCAGCCAGTGGCGCAGGGAGGGCGCCTGGAAGAGGGCGTCGGACTGAAACTGCGGGTCGTAGGGCGCCAGGACGGGGGCGAAGACGGCCGAGAGGACGGCCAGGACCAGCACTGCCAGCCCCACGGTGGCCCGCCTGTCCCGCCAGAGGCGCCGCAGCAAGACGCCGGCGGCCGTGCGGGGACGCGGCCGGACTGCCTCCGCCACGGTCACGGCGCTAGACATACCTGATCCTGGGATTGATCACGGCGTAGAGGAGGTCGACCACCAGGTTCATGCAGACGAAGATGGCGGCGATGACCAGAATGGTCCCCTGGACGATGGGGTAGTCGCGGTTGAGGATGGCCTCGATGAGCAGCCGCCCCACCCCGCGGATGGCGAAGACGTTCTCGGCGATCACGGCACCGGCCAGCAGCAGAGCCAGGGCGATGCCCATGACCGTGATCACCGGGATCAGGGCGTTGCGCAGGGCGTGGCGCAGGATGACGGCGCGCTCCTCCAGGCCTTTGGCCCGCGCCGTGCGCACGTAGTCCTCCCGCAGCACCTCCAGCAGCGCCGAGCGCGTCATCCGCGCCAGGATGGCGGCAAACGAAGTGCCCGTGGCCACCGCCGGGAGGATGAGGTGGGAAAGCCACGGCCACAACCCGCTGCTCAGGGGCTCGTAGCCGAAGGCTGGCAGCACCTGCAGGAAGACGGAGAAGACGATGATCAGCACGATGCCTACCCAGAAGTCCGGCATGGCCAGCCCCAGGAAGGCGGCCACGGTCAGGGTGTGGTCGGCCAGGGAGTAGCGGCGCACGGCGGAGACGATGCCGGCGGGCAGGGCGAGGCTCACCGCTACCAGGAAAGAGAGCAGGGCCAGGGAGAGGGTGCGAGGCAGAGCCTCCCGCAGCAGTGTGGTCACTGGCTGACGGTTCCAGATGGAATTCCCCAGGTCCCCCCGCCCCAGCGCGGCCAGCCAGCGCAGGTACTGCACAGGCAGCGGCCGGTCCAGGCCCAGGTTGCGGCGGACCTGCTCCACCACCGCGGGGTCGCCCTCAAACCCCACGAAGGCGCGCACAGGATCCCCCGGAATCGCCCGCATCATCAGGAAGACGAGGGTGGCCACCGCCCACATCACCAGCAGGGCGAAGAGGATGCGGCGGACGATGTACTCCTGCACCGAGCCTGCCCTCGGCTTGCGGCGGGGGAGGCCGGGAGCTCCCGGCCTCCCCCGCCGGCCTACCTGACGGTCACCGTGTCCAGGTCGCGCAGCGCAGGGATGTGGACGAAACCGCGGACGTTCTTGCGAAAGGCCACGCTGTCCGTGCCGTGGAAGAGGAAGACGCAGGGGGCATCCCGCGCGATCAGGTCCACGGCCGCCTGCACCCAGCGCACCCGCTTGGCCTGGTCCACTGTCTCCCGCTGCGCCGCGTTCAGGGCGTCCACCTGGGAGTTGCTGTAGCCGAAGCTGTTGAACTTGGCACCGCTCCAGAACCAGTCGTCGATGGAGTCGTCCGGGTCGGGGTCTCCGCCGGAACCGATCTGCAGCAGCTCGAACTGGCCCTGGTCGAAGCGCTGCACCTGGACGGGGAAGTCCACCACCTCCAGCTCGATGGTGATCCCCAGGGTCCGCTTGTAGATATCCGCGATGATCTCCCCCCGGCGGCGCGTGATGGGCGTGACCACCATCCTGATGGCAAACCCCCTGCCGTACCCCGCTTCGGCCAGGAGCCTCCTGGCCTGGTCCGGGTCAAAGCGCTGCGGGCTGCTGGCCGTCAGGTCCCGAAAGTAGAGCTTCTGCGCCCTGGGGATGGGCCCAAACGCCGGGATCGCCCGGCCAAACAGGGCGCGGCGGATCAGGTCGTCGCGATCCATGCCCCTGGCCATGGCCAGACGCACCCGCAGGTCGTCCGTGGGCAGGGTGGCTTTGCCGATCTTCTGCTGTTTGTCCTTGCGCAGGTTGAAGAAGATGGCCTGGAACCCGGGATCGTCGGCCTCGGAGATGACCACATCGCGCATGGCCTTGACTCGGTCGAAGATGGTCTCAGGGATGGCCACGTTGCCGGTGAGGAAGTCCACCTGCCCGGACTGCAGGGCAGAGGCCAGGGTTGCCGGTTCCTCAATGTTGAAGATGGTCACCCGGTCCAGCTTGGGGCGGTCGCTGATGTAGTAGTCGGGGAACTTCTCCAGGACGATCCGCTCTCCCAGGCGGTGCTCGGCGATGCGGAAGGGCCCGGTGCCCACGGGGCGCCGGGTGTACTCCCGCCCCATCTGCTCCAGGGCCCGGCGGTTGACGATGGTCAGCGCCCGGCCGCTGCTGCGCTCGGTGATCTTCACCAGCAGGGAGGCCCTGGGTTCCTTCAGGGTGAACCGCACGGTGAACGGATCCAGCCGCTCCGCCTTCTCGAAGGGATCCAGGATGCTCCGGTGCAGAGAGCCGGCGCGCGGGTCGCGCGTGCGGTTGAAGGTGTAGATGACGTCGTCCGCGGTGAAGCTGTCGCCGTTGTGCCACTTCACCCCCCGGCGCAGGCGGAAGGTCCAGGTCAGCCCGTCCGCGCTCACCTCCCAGCTCTCCGCCAGGTCTGGACGGGGTACCAGCCCCGCATCGATGTGGGTGAGCCCGCCCAGCACGTTGCTGGTGATCTGGAACTGCACCACCTGGTTGATGAAGGCAGGGTCCAGGTTAGTGAACTCGCGCACCCCCCAGGCGGCCTTGAGTTCGCCCCCGGGAGCGCCGGCCTGGGCGTAGGCGGGGGTCGGCCGGAGCAGGGGTGCAAGGTAGTGCAAGGCTCCGGTGGCGATGGCCAGGCGCAGGAAGTGCCGGCGGGAAATGCGGTCGCTGCAGAGGTCCTCCCACTGCAACCCCAGCTTGGGGTCTTCTGGGTCGAAGTCCGCCGCCCACCTCAGGTCTTCCAGAAGCTGGTCACGTTCCTTCACCATGCTCTCCCCTCCCCTGTACCGGCGTCTCTGCCCTGTCCCGGTTATCACCGTCAGCCCGATGGCAGGCATCGGGATCCTACTCCCGCAGCGCCTCCTCGATCACAGAGAAGTGCTTCTCCATGGCGGCCACGGCGGCGGCCTGATCCCTCGCCTCCACCGCCCGCACGATGGCCTCGTGCAGCTCGTAGGCCCGGGCAAAGGCATCGGCCCGCTCCTGGTAGAACTTGCGGCGCAGCTCCACGGCCAGCTCCTGGCGCATGACCTCCAGCAGAGGGCGGACGGTCTGCTCGATGAGCGGGTTGCCGCTGGCGGCGACCAGCGCCAGGTGGAACTCCAGGTTGGCCAGGCTGAAGGCGTCGTAGTCGGCGGCCTTCGCGGCCCCCTCCATGGCGGCCAGAGCCTGGCGCAGCTGGCTGAGGCCCTGCGGCGTCCCCCGCCGGACCATGTGGTGCACCACCCCCACCTCCAGCGCCCGGCGGGCCTCCAGGACGTCCACTAGCGAAGGGCTCTCCTCGAGCAGCGCCATGACCTGCAGCGCCTCCGCCGTGTCCGCCGCGCTGCGCACATAGGTCCCGTCGCCCACCCGGCTGGCGACGACGCCGACGATCTGCAGGGCGGAGAGCGCCTCGCGCACCGAAGGGCGGCTGACCCCCATCTCCTCGGCCAGGACCCGCTCCGGGGGCAGCCGGTCACCCACGCGGTACTGCCCCGACATGATGGCCTGCAGGATCTGCTCTGCGACGTGCGTGCTCTTCTTCTTGGTGAGGATACGCTGGAAAGGCACGCCAGATTCTGCCCCCTCTACCCGATCCGCCGGATGCGGCCCGCGTGCTCTCCCGATGGTACTTGACGCAGATAGTCGCGCTTCCTGGGGGATTTGTCAAGAGGTCTGACCAATGCCGCTCTCCAGAGCGGCAGGTTTCCTGCTAGAGAATTCTCCCCTGGCCCAGGTGGCAGGGTTCTCCCGGGCCGACGCGAAACGTCTAACATTACCGGCATTAGCGGCTTGAGTGCCTATCTCGTAGGGAAAAGCCCGGAAAAGGAGGGGATTTTATGCGCACGGTGCTCTGGGTCAGGGCGAGCGCGGTCGCCCTGGTCTTCATCCTGGTCGCGGTCCTCGGGCCTGCCGTAGCAGCACCGCAGATCCGTCTCTCCATCGTGACCGGCGGAACCGGCGGGGTCTACTTCCCGCTGGGCGGCGGGCTGGCCCGGCTCATTTCTCGCAATATCCCCAACGTGGAGGCGACCGCGGAGGTGACCTCGGCCTCCGTGGACAACATGCGACTCATCGGGGCGAAGCGCGCCGACCTGGCCCTGACGCTGGCGGACACGGCATACGACGCCGTGAACGGACTGGAGTCCTTTCGCGGCAACCCTGTCCCAGCCGTCACCCTTACCCCGCTATACGACAACTTCAACCACCTGGTGACCGTGGAGGGCACAGGCATCAACACCATTGCCGACCTGAGGGGCAAGCGGGTTTCGGTTGGCTCGCCCGGCAGCGGGACCGAGGTCACGGCGCTACGCCTCCTGCAAGCGGCGGGGGTCGACCCCGACCGGGACATCCGCAAAGACCGGCTGGGCGTGGCCCAGTCCGTGGATGCGCTGCGGGACAAGAAAATCGACGCCTTCTTCTGGAGTGGCGGCCTGCCCACCTCGGCGGTGCTGGATCTGGCTGCGACCCCGGGCGTTCGCATCAAGCTCATCCCCCTGGACTCGGTGCTGCCGGCCCTGCAGGCCAAGTACGGCAAGCTCTACTTCCGCTCCACGATCCTCAAGGAGATCTACCCGGGGGTGATGGCCAACGTGCCGACCGTGGGCGTGGCCAACCTGCTGGTCGTGCACCGGGACTTCAACACGGAGCTGGCCTACCAGATCACGAAGCTCATCTTCGAGAAGCGGGCCGAGCTGGCGCAGGTACACCGGGAGGCCGCCAACATAAGGCTGATCGGCGCGGCCGAGCGCTCGCCGTTGCCGTTCCACCCCGGTGCCGCCCGCTACTTCCGGGAGCGTGGGGTGGCGGGGTTCTAGTCTGCCCTCCATGCGGCTCCTCGTCCTCCTCGCTGCCGTCATGCTCGCGACGGCCCTGGCCCGGCCCTTCCAGGTTCTGGTCGTCTCCGACGAGGAAGGCCGGGTGCGCTGGCAGGTTCCGGCAACCGAGGGGACGGCAGTCGTCCTGCAGTACACCCACTCCATCTACCTGGCACCCACCTGGGAGCGCTTCGTCGTCCGCGGCGGCCGTCTGCATCTGGTGGATGTCAGCAGCACGCGCGAGGCGGTGCTGGAGTACCACCGTCTCGCGCCCCCTTACCGTGCTGAGGGCGGGCGGCTGGTGGCCGCCATCTCCGGGGTGACCCTCGACGGGTATGTGCTGAGGGTGGGGCCCCGCGGTCACCCCACGCTGCAGGTCGGCTCCAGGGTGCTGCCCCTCCATGCAGTAGGCGTGGGCGCCGCCGTGCGCATCGTCGTCCGGCCCGCGCCCCGTCTCGGCGCCTGGCTGCACAGGTAGAGTAGAAACACATGGCCCGGGAACCCGAGGCTGCACTCCTCAAATCCCAGGAGGAGCTCGAGGAGCTCGTCGAGCGGTTCGAGGGTAAGACCCGACATCTGGGCGGGACCGCGGGATGGCTGGTCACCACGGCGCTGGTCCTGATGAGCCTCTACCACCTCTATGCCGCACAGGCCACGTTTGTGCGGCAGATCCACCTGACCATCCACCTGCTCTTCGTCCTCGTCCTCACGTTCCTGCTCTACCCGGCGCGGAGGGAGCGGCTGGACCGAATCACTCCTACCGACGCGGTCCTGGCCGGGCTGGCGGCGCTATCCCTGGGCTACATCCTGTGGGACTTCGAGGCGTTCATCTACCGCGCCGTGGTGCCCACCACGGTCGACCTGGTCCTGGGGACGGTCCTGATCCTCCTGGTCCTGGAGGCCACGCGACGGGCTGTGGGGCGCGCCCTCCTCGTCCTGGTCCTGGCCTTCCTGCTCTACGCCTTCGCCGGACCGTGGCTCCCCCCACCCTTCACCCACCGCGGATATGACCTGGCCCGCGTGGTTGGCCAGCTCTACATGACGCTGGAGGGGATCTTCGGCGTCCCCCTGGAAGTCTCGTCCACCTTCATCATCCTCTTTACCATCTACGGGTCGTTTCTGGAGCAGTCCGGCGCCGGGAAGTTCTTCGTGGACCTGGCCCTGGCCCTGGTGGGTCGAAGGCGCACCGGGCCGGGCCAGGCGGTCACCGTGGCCTCCTTCCTCCTGGGCGGGCCGTCGGGCAGCGGAGTGGCCACCACGGTCAGCGTCGGGGCCATCGCCTATCCCTTGCTGAAGCGAGCCGGGTACGACCGGGAGGCGGCGGGGGGCCTGCTCTCCGCCGGCGGGATCGGCGCGGTGATCTCTCCGCCCATCCTGGGCGCGGCGGCTTTCATCATCGCGGAGATCCTGAAGATCTCCTACCTGCAGGTCATTAAGATGGCCATCATCCCCACGATCCTCTACTATGTGGCCGTCTTCTTCATGATCGAGCTGGACGCCCGGCGCTTCCGCCTGAGCCGCGTGGAGATCCGCACCGAGAGCGCCGCGCGGCTGATGCTGCGCTACTGGTACCTGCTGAGCTCGCTGGTGGTCATCCCCCTTTTCATGATCCTGGGCCTGACCGCGATCACCGCGGTGCTGTGGGCGACGATGATCGCCCTGGTCACCTCCTTCCTCCGCCGCGAGACCGCGCTGGCTGTCCTCATGCGCCGGGAACGCCGCCACCCGTGGTGGCCCTGGCTGCTGGTCCTGGCGGTGATGGCCTACCTGGGCTGGGTCACCGTGGGTCAGGGTATCCCCGTCCCCCGCCCCGGGGCGATCTGGCGTGGGGCCACGATCCTGTTCGTCGCCGTCTGGGTCGCCTCGGCCGCACTCTTCTTCGTCGCCGCCCTCACCCGCGGCCGCCTGGGATTCGGGCGCATCGGCGTGGACACGGAGAAGGGCGTGGCCGCCCTGGCCAACGGGAGCCGGCAGGTGCTGAGCGTGGCCGTGACCACGGCGGCTGCGGGGATCATCGTCGGGGTGACCAACCTGACCGGCTTGGGGTTGAAAATTGCAGACATCATCGTCTCCCTGGCCGGCGGGAACCTGCTCTTCACCCTGGTCCTGGCCGGCATCTCCCTGTGGGTTCTGGGCCTGGCCCTGCCCATCACCGCCACCTACATCATCGCCGCGGTAATGGTGGCTCCGGCACTGACCAAGCTGGGAGTCTCCGAGCTGGCGGCGCATATGTTCATCTTCTACTACGCCATCCTCTCCGAGGTCTCGCCGCCGGTGGGCCTTTCCCCCATGGCCGCCGCCGCGCTGACCGGCGGCAACGCCTTCAAGACCATGCTCCAGGCGTGGAAGTACACCCTGCCGGCGTTCGTTGTCCCCTTCATGTTCACCGTGCACCCGGCGGGGGTGGCCCTGCTCCTGGAGACCGGGGAGTGGCTGGAGATTGTCAAGATTACCGCCACCGCTGTGGCCGGCCTGGCCGCCCTGGCTGCAGCAGTCGGCGGCTGGCTGCTACGCCCCGCCACGGGCCTGGAGCGCGTACTGCTGGCCGCGGCCGGGCTGACCCTGGTCTACCCCGCCACCGGCCCGGACCTGGTCGCCGCAGCGGTCATCGCCATGGTGATCATCCTGCAGGTGCGCCGGCCGCTGCCGCTCCCGGCCACGCCGGGAGAGGGATGAACGGCCCAACAAGGGGGATCCGGCCATTTCTCGCGCTGCGCAGATGGGACCAGGCTCCGCTCCTGTTTCCGGTGAAAGTATCACCCTCCCCGCACCCCGCCTTGACAGCGGCACCTCGGTGGAGCGGGCCTTGTTTGCGAGGAGATCCATCAGGGAGTTCAAGCCCGGGCCGCTGACCCTGCCCGAGGTCGCGCAGCTCCTCTGGGCCGCACAGGGCACTACCGATCCACAGGAGGGATTCCGCACCGCTCCCTCCGCGGGCGCCACATATCCGCTGGAGGTCTACCTTGCGGTGGGCAGGGTTCAGAAGTTGGCGGAAGGGGTCTACCGGTACAGTCCCGCAGCCCACGCATTGGCGCGGCTCCGTGAGGGTGACGTCAGGCAGGCCCTGGCGGATGCCGCCCTCGGGCAGAGGTGTGTGGGGGAGGGCGCGGCCGTCCTGGTTCTTGCGGCCGTGTACGAGCGCACCGCGCAGCGTTACGGCGACCGCGGCATCCGCTACGTGCACATGGAAGTGGGCCACGCGGCACAGAATGTCTACCTGCAGGGGGTGACGCTGGGCCTGGGCACCGTGGTGGTCGGCGCCTTCCATGACCAGCAGGTGCGCCGCATCATGCGGATGCCCCAGCGGGAAACACCTCTCTACATCATGCCGGTGGGACGGCAGTAGGAGGAACGACGCAGATGCACGAGGAGATAGCTCCTAGACCGCCAGTTGAGGGTGCCGCTGAGGGTGCCTCCACCCAGCCCGACGACACAGGCCCGGCTGATGAGACAACTGAGCCTGCCTCCGCGGCTCAGCCCGCCGCCGCTGAACGTGTGAACGCCCGGGCCGTAGTCCTGACCTGCATCAGCCTGCTGGCGTCCAAGGCCTGGGAGGCCATGGGCTTGGTTCCCGACCCGGCGACCAAGAAGCTGGAGCGGCATCTGGACGAGGCGCGGCTGGCCATCGACGCCGCAGCTGCGCTGGTGGACCTGATTAAGGAGCAGGTGCAGGACCGCGAACGCCGCGAGCTGGAGACCCTGCTGACCAATCTCCGCCTGAACTACGTGGAACAGCGCGCCAGAGGCTGACCTCACCAGGGCTCGCTTGCCCGGCACTGCGCCCCCAATCGCGCAGGACAGCCTCCGGGTGGTGCCTCAGGCCCTTGACATCGACATGTGTAAACACTCACGGTCCGTGGTTGCACGGTCCGTGGACGCACGGTCCGTGGACGCGCGCAAATGTGAAAGGCGGCCGACGAACACCCGGAGGCCCGCTTCAGGGGTAACGGCGCAGGACGGAGATACAGCCAGCCCATTGCCAGCTCCGTGGCAGGACGACCGCACCAAACCCCTGGTCACCTCTATAATGGGTAGAAACGTACCCGTCGGAGGGACATGTGGCGGAGCGCCTGAGGCTGGCAAGAAGCGCCTACCTGCGGTCCGCAGCCGCGCAGCCGGTGGACTGGTACCCCTGGGGACCCGAAGCCTTCGCCCGTGCGCAGCAGGAGAACAGGCCCATCCTGCTGGACATCGGCGGCGTCTGGTGCCACTGGTGCCACGTCATCGATCACGAGTCCTACCAGGACCCCGCGGTGGCCCAGATCATCAACCAGCACTTTGTCGCCATCAAGGTGGACCGGGACGAGCGCCCGGATGTGGACGCCCGCTACCAGCATGCGGTGCAGGCCCTCACCGGAGAGGGAGGCTGGCCGCTCACCGCCTTCCTCACGCCCCAGGGCAAAGTATTCTTCGGCGGCACCTACTTCCCGCCTCACGACGCCTACGGCCGCCCCTCGTTTACGCGGGTCCTACTCAGCGTGGCCCGGTTCTACCGCGAGAACCGTGAAGAGGCGGAGCAAGCGGCCGCCAGGCTACACCAGGAGCTGAGTCGGGCCCTGGCGTGGACCGCACCGGGCGAGCTGGATCCCGCCCTGGTCACCCGGGCGCTGGACGACATCACCCGGGCCTTCGACAGGCAGAACGGCGGGTTTGGCGGCGCTCCCAAGTTTCCGCACCCGGGGACCTTGGCGCTGCTCATCCGGCGGGCCTTCCACACGCGCGACGAGGTCTTGCTGGCCATGGTCACACGCACCCTGGAGCGGATGGGATGCGGTGGCATCTACGACCAGCTCGGTGGGGGATTCCACCGTTACTCCACCGACGCGCACTGGATCGTGCCGCACTTCGAGAAGATGCTCTACGACAACGCCGCCCTGCTGACCGTCTACGTTCACGCCCACCAGCTGACGGGCAGCGCGTTCTTCCGTCAGGTAGCCCTGGGCACCTACGCCTACGTGACGACGGTCCTCTGGGACGAAGTCCGCGGCGGCTTCTTCGCCAGTCAGGACGCGGACATAGGACCGCAAGACGACGGCGCGTACTACACCTGGACCCCCGCGGAGGTGCGGGCTCTCCTGCCAGCAGACGAATTCCGGGTCGCCGCTTCGCACTACCACATCACCGGGCGCGGGGAGATGCCTCACGACCCTGACCGTCACGTCCTGTTCATTGACAAGGACCCGGACGCCATCGCGCTGCTCGCCGGCCTGCCCGAGGAGGAGGTCCGTGCGCGGCTGGCCGCGGCGCGGGCGCGTCTTGAGGAAGCCCGTCGCCGCCGCCCGACCCCGTTCGTCGACCGCACAGTCTATGCCGGCTGGAACGCCATGGCCATCAGCGCCTGCTTCGAGGTCTTCAAGGGACTGGGAGTGGTGCAGGCGCGAAGCCTGGCCCTGCGGGCGCTGGACCGCATCCTGGACGAGGCCTATCTGCCCGGCGAGGGGGTCTGCCACATGCTCGCTCCGGATGGTCCGGCTCACCCCGGGCTGCTCGAGGACCAGGTGTTCGTGGCACAGGCCTGCCTCGACGCTTTCGAGGTGACGGCTGGGCCGCGGTACCTGCGGGTGGCGCAGGATCTCGCCAACATCATCCTCCGCGAGCATGAAGATCCCGGCGGAGGCTTTCTGGACATCGCCCGCAGCCGTCGCGCGGATCCGGTCCTGGCCGAGGCGCACAAGCCGGTGCAGGACGCGCCCACTCCGGGCGCCAATGCGGTAGCCGTGCTGGTCCTCAATCGACTGGCCCGCCTCCTGGACGCCCCGGAGTTACGCGATGCGGCGGAACGCACCCTGCGCGTCTTCGCCGGGGGCCTGGCCGGTCACGGGCTGTATGCCTCCACCTTCTTCCTGGCGCTGGACGACTTCCTGCGCGAGCCGGCCCACGTGGTGGTGGTGGCCCGCGAGGGCGACCCTCTGGCCAACCGGCTTCACGCTGTCGCCCTGCAGACCTTCCGTCCGGACAAGCTCGTCGAGCTGTACCACGCCGACGGTGACTCGCCACCGCTGCCGCAACCGGTGCGGGCCATGGCGGCCAGCGCCAGGGAGACGCGGGCCTACGTCTGCGCGGGCAGGGCCTGCGCGCCCCCTACCCGGGATCCAGAGGAGCTCGCCCGGCTTGTCCGCACGTTCAACATGTAGGGGCCAAGACGGCCGCGCTGCCTCCACCGTCGTGTACGTCCGTCTCAAGCACACGCTTTCCACCCTGGCCCTGCGGATGCTGCAGCGCACACCGCGCCGCCGGCCGATCGCCTGGCTGCTGGCGTACGTCCGGCTGGCGCCGCAGGGACAGACGGTGTCGCTGCAGACCCTCCGCCGCGAGGCGACCAGGCTGGGCACGGCGAGCGCGGGCGGGCTGGCCTACCTGGAAGCGCTAGGCCTGCTGGAACGGGTCGGCGACATGGTCCGGCTTGCGCCGGAGTACGTCGAAAACCGCACATACTTCGCCCGTCAGGTCCGGCGGCTCGCTGCCGCCCTGCAGGCAATTGACCGAGCGCGGGGGTCAGACAGGCGGGCGGGGATGCTTACCCCTGCAACTTTCCTGTTCAATGCCGGCCTCTTCTTCGAGTGCCACGAGTACCTGGAGGATGTCTGGCGGGGGGCAGAAGCCTCTCAGCGTGACTTCTACCATGGGCTGATCCAGGCGGCCGCAGCCCTCTATCACTTCGAGAAGGGAAACCTCCACGGAACCACGACGCTGCTGGCCAAGGCGCTACGCAGACTGGAGACCTACCGCCCGGCCTTCCTGGGCGTGGACGTGGAGCGGCTGGTCGCCGACCTCCGACGGTGGCAGCGGCGCTGTGAAGCGCGCAGACCAGGACGGCCGCTGTGCGCGCAGGAGTTCCCCCAGATCCGATCAGCCGCCCGCATGGTGCCCCAGCGGTTCCCAGGTTCGCGCGGATCCGGTTGACTTCCGGGGCGGATTGCGGGACGATGCCATTGCACGGCGCTCCGCCGGCAGTGTGCCTGGGCGGCGGGGTTGTTGACCGGTGGGCGCGGAAGGGTGGCCGAGCCGGTCTAAGGCAGTCGCCTGCTAAGCGACTGACTCTCCAAAAGAGGGTCCGTGGGTTCGAATCCCACCCCTTCCGCCAGCTGTTTTCCTTGCAAGAGGGTACTCTCATTAGGACGTCGCACCGTAGAGGAATGCGGTCCCCCGGGTCGAATCTCGAGTTTAACTCGCTCCGGCCGGGAGCGTGATCCGTGGACGTCCCGTTCATCTGGCCAGGCGTGCTGTGGGGGCTCCTGCTGGTTCCCCTGGTGCTGGCATCATACATCCGGCTGCGGCGACAGGGACGCCGTGTCGCTGTCCTCCACCCGAATACGGCCCTCGCCGCCAGGGCCCAGATGCAGGGACGGCGGATCACCCGCCATCTCCCGCCGATCCTACTGCTGCTGGCCCTGACCGCAGCGGTCCTGGCTGCCGCGCGCCCGGTGCTGGTGCTTCCCCTGCCCGCCAACCGCGCGGCCGTCATCCTGGCCATCGACAGCAGCGGAAGCATGCGCTCCCAGGACATCCAGCCGTCGCGCCTTGACGCCGCCAAGGAGGCGGCGAAGAGCTTCGTGCGCACCGTGCCTGGCGGCGTGCGCGTCGGCCTGGTCATGTTCGGTGGCTACGCCCAGCTGGTAGTGCCGCCGACCACGGAGCGCGAGCTGCTGCTGGAGGCCATCGGCGCACTCTCCTTCATCCGCCGGACGGCCATTGGCGAGGGCCTGCTGGAGGCGGTCGCCGCTCTCCCGGAGCGGTCGAGGCCGACGCCCCACGGGTTGATACCTCCCCCCGCCGGCCCGCGCCCTCCAGGCATCGTCATCCTCCTCTCGGATGGCCGCAGCAACACCGGTATCGACCCGCTGGAGGCGGCGCAGATCGCCCACCGCCAGGAGGTCACCGTCTATACCGTCGGCGTGGGCCAGCCCTATACCCCGGACAACGTCTGGACCCTCGGGGGTTCCCTGGACGAGGAGACGCTGAAGCAGATCGCCCGCATCACCGGCGGCACGTACCACCATGCCTCCTCTGCGGAGGGCCTACGGGACGTCTACCAGAAGCTGGCGCGGGCCGTGGGATGGGAGCGTCGTCCGCAGGAGGCAGGGGCGCTCGGCGCTGCGCTGGCGGTAGGGGCGCTCATCAGCGCCCTGGTCCTCTCCCTGCTGGTCACCTCCCCGTTGGGGTTCTGATCCCCCCAGGGTCCTCCCCTGGCGCGACGCCCGTCACGCGAGACACTACCACTGCGAGATCCACCCGGTGATGCGCGGGGGAATCGTCGTGAGCGTCCAGAGCTCCGGGGGTCGGGGGACTCCGGCGGCTACAACTGCCCGGCGCCACCGATCCTCTGCCAAGGCGCAGGGGGACGCCTGTGCCAGCAGAAGAAGGCATACGTGCACCCGTATCCCTCAGGCGGTAAAAGGAGGCGGCAGATGCCCAATCCAGTGGTGCAGTTTGAGATCTATGCGGACAATCCGGAGAGGCTGGCGGGATTCTACCGGGAGCTCTTCGGGTGGGAGATCGCCGCGGTGCCGGGGATGGAGTACTGGCTGATCCGGACCGTGCCCAGCGATGCGCAGGGGGTGCCCACAGTTCCCGGCGGGATCAACGGCGGGTTGATGAAGCGGCCCAGGCCGGACGCACGCAACTGGCTGAACTGCGTCTCCGTGGGTTCAATCGACCAGACCCTGGAGAAGGCCCAGGCCGCCGGTGCCGTCGTCTTCCGGCCAAAGTCGGCTGTCCCCCGCATAGGGTGGTTCGCCGTCCTGGCCGACCCGGAGATGAACGTCTTCGCCCTCTGGCAGGACGACCCTGATGCCGCCTGGCGCCTTGGCGGCCCCCCCGGTACCTGTTACACTCTCAACGGAGCCCATCCAGCGCGCCCGTAGCTCAGCGGATAGAGCGTCGGCCTGCGGAGCCGAAGGTCGTGGGTTCAAGTCCCGCCGGGCGCGCCAGGGCTGGGTGCACGAGGTCGGATCGGTCCACCTTCTTAAGTTCGCCGAAAAGGCAATACTCGCTCCTACCCGTTGAACGCCTGAGGCCTTCGTTCGGCCGGCAGATGCCCGGTCTTGGAGGAAACCCGATGGGGCGACCGGGGTGTGTTCACTGGTTTGCACGGTAGCGGTTCAGCGGGCGCAAGCCTTCACAGGGCCCACCAGGAAACCGAAGCGATTGAGCAGTTTTCCGCCGCAGTGAGGCAAGCGTGTGCAGGGTAGTTCAGGCTCCGGGCAACCGCAGACGCGGATCCAGCATGTCCCGAAGGGCATCTCCAACCAGATTGAATCCCAGCACCGTGAGCATTATGGCCATCCCAGGAAAGGTGGTAATCCACCAAGCCTGTAGCATGAACTCCCTACCGCTGGAGAGCATTCCGCCCCAGTCAGGTGTAGGCGGCTGCGCCCCCAGCCCAAGAAACGACAGGCCAGCCGAGGAGAGGATCGCGGTTCCCACCCCAAGGGTCGCCTGCACTATGACTGGCGCCATGGCGTTGGGGAATACGTGTCGGGCCACAATCCGACCCGCACCGGCACCCACGGCACGCGCTGCCTCCACGTAGTCCTGGGTGCGGACGACCAGTGTCGCTCCCCGGACCACTCGTGCAAAAGCAGGAATCACCACGATGCCCACTGCCAGGATGGCGTTGCGAACCCCGGGGCCCAGCGCGCCCACGATCGCCAGGGCGAGCAGGATCGCAGGGAAAGCCAGCAGTACATCCATGATGCGCATAACGATCACGTCGACACGCCCCCCAGCGTAGCCGCTGACCAGACCTGCGGGGACACCTATGCCTGCAGCCATGCCCACAGCGAGGAACCCTACTGCCAGAGAAATCCGACCTCCGAAGAGGATGCGCGAAAGCACGTCGCGGCCGAACTCGTCAGTCCCCAGCCAGTGTGATACCGAAGGCGGCTGAAGCGCCATCTCCCAGACCTGGGTCCCCGGATCGTACGGCGAGATCCACGGTGCTAGCGCTGCGGCCGCCCCGATTCCTAGGAGGACTACAAGACCGACCACCGCAAGTCTGCGACGCAAAAGGTACCGGACGGCTGACTGCCTACGCATAGCGAATCCGGGGGTCGATCAGCGCGTACAGAATGTCCACGGCCAGATTGACCATAACAAAAGCAGCAGCGGTGAACAGCACCGTCCCCTGCACCAATGGGAAATCGCGGCTGTAGATTGCGCCCACGACCAGGCGTCCCAACCCAGGCCAGGCAAAGACAGTCTCGGTCAGCACCGCGCCTCCCAACAAACCTCCAAGCTGCAGACCTACCACCGTAACCACCGGAATCAGCGCGTTTCGCAGCGCGTGTCGCCACAATACGGCAGGCGCTGCCAGGCCCTTGGCCCAGGCCGTGCGGACAAAGTCCTGCCCCAGCACCTCCAGCATGCTGCTGCGAGTCATTCGCGCGATGAGCGCCGACGAGGCCAGTCCCAGCGTAACCGATGGCAGCACCAGATGCTTCCACGTTCCAAAACCCGACGCGGGGAGCCATTCCAGGGCTAGTGCGAAGACCAGCATCAATAACAGCCCTAGCCAGAAGACTGGCAGCGAGACGCCGAACAACGCCAAGAGTGTCGCCGCGTGGTCGATAGCACTCCCCTTGTAGGCAGCAGAGAGCACACCCGCAGGCAGCCCGATCAGCAGCGCAACAGCCAGACTTGTGCCGGTGAGAGCAAGGGTGAACGGCGCTCGGGCCAGCACCTCGTCACGA
Source organism: Armatimonadota bacterium (assembly GCA_031459715.1). Taxonomy (NCBI): domain Bacteria; kingdom Bacillati; phylum Candidatus Sysuimicrobiota; class Candidatus Sysuimicrobiia; order Candidatus Sysuimicrobiales; family Candidatus Humicultoraceae; genus Candidatus Humicultor; species Candidatus Humicultor tengchongensis. The sequence goes on from JAVKIA010000003.1 coordinate 46,593, forward strand.
ACTGGCGCACCGGTTCGCAGCGACCGACCCAGATCCCCTTGAAGGGCGCGCCAGACGAACCGACCGTACTGCACCAGGAGTGGATCGTCCAGCCCGAGGCTGCGGCGCAGACGAGCCACCTCTTCCTGCGAGGCCCCCTGGCCGAGTTCGCCCAGCAGGATGCGGACCGGGTCGCCCGGCGTGAGGTGTAGGATAAGGAAGGATACTAGCGTAACCCCCAGTAGGACCGGAACCATCAGGATCAGGCGCTGGATCAGGTACCGGCCCACTGTATACCAAAGACCAGGCTTCGCTCCGCAGCCCGGTCGAGAGGAGTCAGGCTACAGCCGTGATTTCACCGCCGCACCATGGTCTTGCGCAAGTCCAGGTTGATCCACGAGAACGGGGCTACTGTATTCTGGACGGCGCTCTGGACCGCGTAGGTCGAGAGAGGGTAGTAGAGAAAGAGCATGGGGGCATCCTGGGCGATCAGTGATTGGGCACGCCGGTAAATCTGCGCGCGCCGGCTCTGATCCGCCGTGGCGCGGCCCTCGTCCAGCAGTCGATCAACCTCGGGATTCCTGTACCGCGAGTAGTTAGGATTCGGAATCTGCGACGAATGGAATAGCGAGTACAAAGTGTAGTCTGCGTCCAGCGTCACTGTCCCCCAGCGCATGCCGTACAGGTCGAAGTCCCCACGATCCAGGCGAGAAAGCCAGGTTCCGAACTCCACCACGTCAACCTCGATCTGGAAGCCAAGGGGCTGGAGGCTGGCCTGAATCGCCTGGGCGATACGGCGCCATTCCGCGCTTTCAAAGATCACCAAGCGAGCCCGTACACCCGCCCTCACCCCAGCCTCGGTCAGGAGGGCGCGCGCGCGGTCGAGGTCATACTCGTAGCCCGGCAAGTCGGTGTGTGCACCGAAGACCACCGGCGAGAGGGGCCCGTTGGCCCTGACGGCTAGACCCTTCAGGAAGAAGGTGATCAGTCCCTCGACCCGGACTGCATGACCAACGGCCCGCCGTACGCGCACGTCTGAGAATGGCGGACGCTCCAGATGAAATCCGATGTAATTGGCGCTGAAGCTGGGTTCCTTGTACACCCTGATACGCGGGTTACGCTCGAGACGTGCCACGGAGTCTGCGGGCATATTGAAGACCACGTCCACACCACCCGACTCGAGCTCCACGATCTGAGTAGAGGTCTCCGGAATGGGCCGCAGCACAACCCGCGCGATCTGCGGCGGTCCGCCCCAGTAGTCGTCGTTGCGCAACAGCGTGATTCTGTCTCGTGCCACCCATGACTCGAACTTGAACGGGCCGGTCCCCACAGGGTTACGGACGAAGTCCGCACCGAAGCGCGCGACTGCCGCTGGGCTGACGATAGACGTGGCAGGATGCGTCAGGTGGTTCAGAAGGGCAGCAAAAGGGTAGCGCGTTGTGATCTGCACGGTGTCATCCGCGATAGCCCGTACTCCCTCCACCATGCTGAGGACGAAGTACGCGCGCGCCCGAGCCTCAGGGTTAATGAAGCGCTCGATGGTGAACCTGACCGCCTCCGCATTGAAGGGTGTGCCGTCGTGAAAGCGGACGCCCCGGCGCAGCTTGAACTCCCAGGTACGATCGCCCACGGGACGCCAGGAGATCGCCAGCCGGGGCTCCAGCCCCCTCGCAGTCCGAACTAACAGCGTCTCGAAAATCTGGTTGATGACCAGAAAAGAAGGGCCATCGTTGGTCTTGTGAGGATCCAGGGCTGTAGCATCGGCCGGCATCGCGATGACGATTCCCTCACCGGGAGCCGGCCCTGCGAATCCAGCGGCGCCGGTGCCCACCAGGAGCACGATCAACCCCGCTAGTACCTTGCTCAACATCGCACCCCCCTCCGCCCTGGGAGATCACCCCGCAACCTGCAGGGCGTCCCGATCTTTCGGAATTATAGCAGGCCTCCCGGGGGAGCGGGTTCAAGTCCCGCCGGGCGCGCCACGATACAGCCTGGACAGCGAGCGGTTGGGCGGTACTCCAACGGCTACCTACTCCGGCAGGACGATGACGGGCCTGAACCTGGCCATGCCAGACATCCCACCTTACGGCGCACCAGGCGCCTGCCGTTTCGTTTCACCACGCGGCCTCGCGGTGCCGCGTCGCTCGCCACCCTGCCAAGAATCATAGTACCTGACGGAGGACGATTCCGCAGAACCTCCTAAAGGAGACGCCGGGTTCCGATACACCAGGCGCGGACCGGGGACGAGATCGCCCGGGGAGACTCTGGGGGGACGAGGTCCCCTGACGAGACTCTGGGGGTAGGAACGAGACCCCCGTTTGTGTAATCTCGCCTCGTGCCGTCCTATGCTCAGTCGCTGGGTCTGGAGGTCCTCTCGGTGGAAGAAGGGCGGGCTCACCTGCGCGCGGTCGTCCGGCCGGAGCACCTGAACATCCACGGGACGGCACACGGCGGCTTCCTCTACAGCCTGGCAGATGAAGCCTTCGCCCTGGCCTCGAACAGTCGGGGCACCCCCGCCGTAGCCCTCACCGCCTGCATGGCCTACTTCCGACCGGTGGTGGCCGGCGAGGTGCTCGAGGCAATAGCCGCGGAGGAATACCTGGGACGCCGCACGGCCACCTACCGAGTGGAAGTGCGGCGGGGCGACGAACTGGTCGCGCTCTTTACCGGGACCGTCCACCGAATGGCACAGGGATGATGAGACCACTGGCAGGACACACCGCGTCCGTCAGCACCACCTGCATGGAGCCCCGAAGCTGTGCCGGGGCAACTTCCAGTAAGATTCTTTCAGAACTGGGGTGTAGAGAAAGGGGTAAGGCCGTGAGGCAAGAAGGCGCCAACCGTGTCAGTTCGGACACCATGCGCTGAGGCGCTTTCTGACCTCCTGAAGCTTGGCTTCAAGATTGTGGATGTCCAGCCGGAGGGTGGAGTGCTCTACACTCTGGTTGCGGACCTGAAGCTGTCAGACTGACACCGGGGGACGCCGGGTCAGCACCTGTTCGCTTCCCCGGTCCGACGCCTGCCCTGAGAGGAGGAGCAGGTGCTCCTGGGGCCGAAAGCGATCTCTGGTCCTATCTTCCTGCGGGGATGTGGTCATAACAGCACAGTACGAAGGGAGGGGTCTGCATGCGCGCCTATGTGCTTATGGGCACCCAGGGAGACGCTCGACAGGTGGTTGAGAAGATTCGGGCCTTGAAGGGGATCAAGGAGGCTGACGCGGTCTGGGGGCCCAACGACGTCATCGCGCTGGTAGAAGTGGACAGCATGCAGGAGCTATCAGATCTCGTAGCAGGGCACATCCGCGCCGTCGCAGGGGTTACCTCCACCGACACTCGTATCGTTTTGTAGTCTTTCGTCCAGCCAACAGCCATCTGCGGGGCTGTGATCCTCTCGCTTAGTTGAGGGAGGTGAGTGGCCTGTAGATCTTTACAGCAAAGCCCGTCGCTCGCGGTCGTAATTCTTCCCCAGGAAGGCCGGGACCTGGAGGCGGCGGAAGGTCGGCATCATCACTGCCATCGTGGCCAGGTAGGGGAGCATGAGGATGAGCTGATAGGGGATGCCCACACCGGTGACCTGGACGCGAAACGCCAGTACCTCGACCGCGGCAAAGAAGAGCGCCCCCAGGAAGATCAGGTGCGGGCTCCACCCGCCGAAGAAGGTCAGGGCGATGGACAGCCAGCCCCGTCCCCGCACCATCCCTTCGGTGAAGGTCGCCGTGTAGACCATGGGCAGGTAGGCGCCGGCCAGCCCCATGAGCATGGCTCCGGTCACAGTGGTCAGGTAGCGGGTGAGGTTCACGTTCACTCCCAGGCTGTCCGCCGCCATGGGATTCTCCCCAACCGCCCGCAGCGCCATCCCGGAACCAGAGGAGTACAGGAAGAGGTAAAGCGCCAGCGAGAGCAACACGGCTCCGTACACCAGCGCATTCTGCCTGAAGAGAACCACTCCCAGCAGGGGAATGCGGCTGAGTCCAGGTAGCGGGAGCTCCCGCAGGGTGGGAATCAGGGGAGGCGTGAGAGTGACGCCGATGGCCAGCCGGTATAGCAGCGTGGAGAGCGCCATGCCGATGAAGAACAGAGCCAGCCCGGTGACGAACTGATCCATCTTCAGCGTAGTGGTGAAGTAAGCCAGAGCCAGTCCGAACAGCCCGCCCACGGCCATGGCCAGAAGCATCCCCTGGAGCAGGTTTCCGCCGGAGAGGTAGGCGCCGAGAAATCCCACTGAGGCCCCCACCAGCATGATCCCCTCCTGGGCCACATTGAACACCCCCGCCCGACCGGCCAGCATGGTCCCCTGGCCGGCCAGGACATACGGTACCAGCGTGAGCATGACGAGCCGGGCGAAGGTGACGGCGGTCTCCACGAGCTACCTGCGGCGCACGACGTCCGAGAGCAGCACGAAGACCAGGATCAGCCCCTCAACGACGAAGACCACTTCCCCGGGGATCAACATGGTGCGCTGCATGGCCCGTGCACCCACGTCCAGAACGGCGATGGCGAAAGCCACGAAAGGCACGGCAAGCACATTCCCCTTGGCGATGAGGCCGATGAGAATGCTCAACAGGAGGTAGTTCGACTGCAGCCCTTCGATCAATCTGTGGTGCACCCCCGCCACCTCGACGGCGCCCGCCAACCCGGCCAGCGCACCGCCCAGGACCAGCGAGAGGAGAAAGAGCCGTCGCACGGCAATGCCGTGGAGCAGAGCCGCCCGCGGGTTTGCGCCCACCGCCCGCAGCTCGTAGCCGGCGGCCGTGTGGTTGACGTAGACGTACGTGGCCGCTGCGACGCCCAGCGCCAGGAGGAGCCCGGCATGCAGGGGCGGGCTGGACACCAGCAACGGCAGGTGGCCGCCGGCGCCGATGGAGACGCTGGTGGGGTGCCCGGCGGCAGGGTCCGGCCAGACCTCGGTGGTCACGTAGTCCAGCAGGCTAAAGGAGACGAAGTTCATCAGGACCGTGGTCAGGATCTCGTTGATCCCGAAGCGGTAGAGCAGCCAGGCGGGGACCCCGGCCCAGAGGGCGCCACCCACCACTCCCGCCAGCAGCAGCGCGGGCAGTAGAGCCGCCCTCGGGAGAGCGGCCAGGGCGATGCCTACCGCCGCCGCACCGATGGCCCCGGCGATGAGTTGGCCTTCGCCACCGATGTTGAACTTCCACGCGGCCAGGGGGACTGTGAAGGCCATCGCCAGGAGGAGCAGGGGAACAAACTTGAGCAGGGTCTGGACGAAGCCATTCGCAGTGCGGAACGAGGTCAAGAGGATCGTCCCGTACGCCCGCGGGACGTCAAACCCCATGACGGCCAGGAAGATCCCCGCGGCGGCGAACGCCACCCCCACGCTGACCACGTAGGGGACCACGCCACCGACCACGGCCAGGGGGCTACGGTGGGCCCTCAAGGCGCGTTCATCCAGAGGTGGTCACCCCGCTCATCAGCCCCCCGATCTGGTAGCGGTCGAACTGGCTCCGATCCAGTGTTCCTACGATCCGTCCGCGGTACAGCACAACGATGCGGTCACAGAGGAGCAGCAGCTCGTCGAGGTCCTCGGAGAGCAGCAGGGTCGCCACGCCCTGCCGTCGCCGCTCCAGGAGCTTCCCGTATACGAACTCCGTGGAGGGGACGTCTAGCCCACGCGTGGGGTTGTGGGCGACCAGCAGGCGGCAGGGGTGGGCGAACGCCCGCGCCAGCATCAGCCGCTGGATGTTCCCTCCCGAGAGGTTGACCGCCACCTCCTCCGGGCCCGGGGTGCGGATCTGGTACTCCTGGATCAGCCGCCGGGCCGCCCCAACGGCGGCTCCCCAGTCCAGCCACCCGCCGCGGCTGTAGGGAGGGCGCCGGTGGAAGCCCAGGATGAGGTTGTGGACCACGCTGCCTCTGGGCAGGAATCCATCCTGCAGACGGTCCTCCGGAATGTAGGTCACCCCGCGCGCCAGCAGCCGCGCCGTCTCAGCTCCTGTAAGGTCCTCGCCATCGATCCACACCCGTCCGCCGGCGACCGGCCGTGCCCCCATCAGGCTCTCCACCAGCTCACGCTGTCCGTTCCCCGCCACCCCGGCGACGCCGAGGATCTCCCCCGCGCGCACCTCCAGGCTGCAGTCCTGCACCCGGGGCACCCCCTCCCGGCTGAACACGGAGAGGTGGTCCACGCGGAGAACCACATGGTCGGACGGGGGCGAGAGTTCCTCAACCTTCCTGCCCCTGAAGAGCAGGCTCTCCCGGACGTCCACCTCCTCTCCCACCATGGCTCGCACCAGCGCCTCCTCGGTGGCTTCCTCCCGCGGCATCGTGAGCACGGTTCGCCCGTGGCGCATCACCGAGATTCCGTCGCAGACGTTCAGCGCTTCCCGGATCTTGTGGGTGATGAAGACCACGCTGATGCCGTCCCGCACCATCGCCCGCAGGGAAGCGAATAGAGAGTCCACCTCCTGCGGAGTGAGGTTGGTGGTGGGCTCGTCCAGGATGAGGACGCTCACGTCCCGATACAGAGCCTTGAGGATCTCCACGCGCTGTCGGGTCCCAACGGGAAGCTCCGCCATGCGCGCCCGCGGGTCGACCGCCAGGCCGAAGCGTGCTGCCAGATCCCGGATGCGCGCCTCCGCAGTGGCCAGATCCAGGACCAGCCTGCCTCCTGCCGGTGTGCCCAGGACGATGTTTTGCGCCACGGTGAAGCTCTCCACCTGCAGGAAGTGCTGGTGGACCATCCCGATGCCGAAGCGGAGGGCGTCGCGAGGGGAGCGAATGTGCACTGGCCGGCCGTGCAGCAGGATCTCTCCGGCCTCCGCCCGGTAGAGGCCGTAGAGGATGTTCATCAACGTGGTCTTGCCGGCACCGTTGCCCCCCAGCAGGCCGTGGATTTCCCGCCCCCGCAGCGCCACCTCCGCCCCATCCAGGGCCAGGACCGGGCCGAAGGTCTTACGCACACCCCGCAGTTCCAGGATGGGCTGGCTCTCCACTGCGAGCACAGCCTCGTCGGCGACGGCCCCGGCAGGGGGACGTTCTGTCATCTGGCCCGGGCTACCTGATGGGCGTGATGTCCTTCACCACCTTGATCTTGCCGGCGACCACGTCGGCCACGAGCTTACGCATGGCGGCGCTCACCGGCTCGGGGACGTTGCGCAGAGGGAACTGCAGCGCCACGCCGGTGTCGAAACCGAGCGGGTAGTAGCCGCTGGTCTCCCCGCGCCCGATTCGCCGCACGATGGCCCGCAGCGGCCCGGCGAAGTCGTAGAGCACCGAGGTGACGTAGTGCTGCGGAGCGAACGACAGCTTGTCCGTGTACTTGGCCGTAACCCAGACCCGCCGTGGAGCCGCCTTCACCGCCTCGAAGATCCCCAGCATCCCCAGGTTTAGAGAGCCCATGATCACGTCCACGCCGTCGGCGATGAGGGCATCGGCCACCTGGCGCGCCTTGGCCGGGTCGTTGAAGTCGCCCACCCAGACCATCTTCAGGTCCACCGGCTTGCGCTGGTCGCGCAGCGCCTGCCGGATGGCGTGGACCTCCGAGTACGAGAAGGGGAGGGTCAGCCCGCCCACGTAGGCGATCTTTCCGCTCTGGGTGAGCATCGCCGCCAGAGCACCGATGGGGTAGAACCCGATGTGGAAGTTGCGGTCGATGAACCAGAGGTTGGGCTGCCGTTCCCGGAGAGGGGCGTCCCCCTCGCCGACGAAGGTCACGCCGCGGAATTCGTGGGCCAGCTTCTCCGTCTGCGAGATGAACTGGCCCCCGTGGGTCCAGATGATGTTGAACTTGAGGTCGACGTACTCCCGCATCACCCGCTCCACGTCCGGTACGGGGACGCTTTCGGAGTAGGCGGTTTCCACGCCCAGCTCGCTCTGCGCGGAGCGCAGCGCGACGAACCCCAGCGTGTTGTAGTCGGCGTCAGTGACGACCCCGGGGAAGATGGCGGCCAGGCGGAGCTTCGGCGCCGGAGCCGCCTGCAGCCCCCCGCCTGGCAGGAAAGCAGCCCAGATCATAACGGCTACCAGGAGCCCCGTGACCATGCCCTCGCGGCGCACGCCCATCCCTCTTCCCTCCCTTCTCTGCTGCCCTGGCCTCTTTCTGAGCTTCTCTCCCCAATGCCCTGTTCCTCCGTTGCTGGCCAGTCAGAACGCGCTGGCGGCGGCGTTCAGTGATCCTTGCGACCGGAGGGAGGGTGGGTATAGCTTCGGCCCTGCGTTCACAGTGGCGGCCGCGGCCAGCCCAGCGTCTGCAGGGCCCAGCGGGTGGCAAACCCGATGACCAGCGGCAAGGGTAGCGAGAAGAGGACCCGGGTGAAGGTGAGGCGTGCACCCAGGAACGGCAGCTCCCAGAGCACGATGCGGTGGACACCCATCAGAGACCACGCCGTGAGATAGGCGACGATGGGTGCCACACCGGCCCCCATGCTGTAGATACCGGCCACTACGGGGAACTGCAGGAAAGGACCGCCGGGGGTGATGGCGCCGGCCACAGAGGCGACCATGATCCCGCGGAATCCGGCGGCGTCGGACAGCCAGCGGGCGATGATCTCCCTGGGCAGGAGCACCTGCAGCATCCCGGCAAAGGCAAAGGCAAAAAAGAGCCGGGGCGCTGTGGTCATGAACAGCTTCAGCCCCTCGCGGGAGCCATCCAGGCCTGCCTGCAGACCGGACCGCCAGGTCAGATAGACGAAGGCGGAGAGGCTGAGGGCAAGCATGACCAGCGTCGACGCATCCATTGTTCCTCCTCCTGCGGCCCTTCTGCTCATGCCAGCAGGCCAAGAATCCGCCGATACCGCGTGGTGTCCTCTTGCAGGAAGCTGTGGAAAGCCTCTCCGGTCAACAGAAGGGGAAACCAGCGAGCTTCCCGCAGCATCCTCTGCCACGTACGGGTTTCAGTCAGCCGCCTGAATGCGTCCTGCCAGAACGCCACGGCTTCAGGCGCCATGGCCGGGGGACCGTAGAAGCCGCGCCACATGGGAAAGGTTACCTCCACGCCCTGCTCCGCAGCCGTAGGAATCCCCTTAAGCACCCCCGGCAACCGACGCTCAGCCAGCACGGCCAGCACGCGCACCTCGCCGCGCTCTGCGGCCCCAGCCACATCTGCCGCCCCGAACGCACCCGCCACCGCTTGGCCGGCGGCCAGCGCAGCCAGGGCGTCGGCAACGCTTCTCGCTCCTATATAGCGCACCTCTTGCGGAGGGATCCCCGCCGCAGCTCCAAGCACGGCCACCATTCCGTGATGCATTGCTTGCGGCCCGGAACCGCCTGTCACGGGGGTAGTCTGCGGTCGCTCCCCCAGGTTTGCGAGGAAGTCCCCCAGGGTATTGAACGGCGAGCCGGCAGGTACTGCAATGACGCCGTAGTCGGTGCTGAGGGCGGCGATAGGGGTGATGTCATCATAGGAGTAGCGGCTCCCCTTCATCAGGATCTGCATGGTCAGCCCGGGCGAAAAGGCCACCAGCCGGTGGTCGTCGCGGATCGGATCCGTGGCGGTCTCCTCGAAGACCTGCAGACCTCCCGGCCGCACCACAACGTTCACTTCCACGGGAAGCAGCCTCTCAGCGCGCAGGACTGCCGCGGTGCGCTCACAGGTCTCGTGCCATCCTCCCCCCGGGGCGGCGGAGATGAACTGCACCGGTTTCCACGGATAGGCTCCTTCCCGTCGCGCGGGAGCTGCGGCCTCTCCCGGGGCTCCGGCCGGGGCGGTGCGTCCCTCCACAAGATCTTCGGCAGCACGCACCGCCTTCATGCCGCAGTGGTAGGCCGGCATCCCGGCGAGCCAGAGGGTCAGCGCCACCGCGTCGTGGATCTCCTTTGGGGTAGCGCCGGCCTCGATGGCGATGCGCGCATGTCCTACCGGATCTTTCTTCAGGGCCGCCTCCACGGCGATGATTATGAGCTCGCGCACCTTCCAGGGGAGACTGCTCTCCGTGGTGGTCGCCCTGCGCAGGCGGAAGAAGCCCTCCAGTGCCCCGGGACTGTACCGCTCCAGCATCCGGACGCTGTCAGGCACCTGCCCTGCCATGTCCTGCTGGAAATAGTGGTAGATCTCCTGCCGCAGCTCGTCCGAAATGTCCATCGCTACCGTCTGCCTCCTCAGCCGGACAGCGGAGTGTCGGGGTACCTAGTGACGCACCACGATTGTCTCCGCCCAGAAGTTGTTGTTCGTCCCGTTGACCAGCGAAACGACGGGATCCCGCCAGGCAGCAACGAACACCTGGTTCGACAGCGGGATGATAGGCAGGTCGGTCATCAACTTCCGGTGTAGCTGTTCGTAGATCACGCGCCGCTTCTCCCGCTGCTGCTCGCGCCGTCCCGCCAGAATCAGCTCGTCGGCCGCTCTGTAGCCGAAATAGTTGGATCCCCCCGGGGGCTTTGACGTAGACAAGAACAGGTCGGAAAAGAACAGGTCCGGATCGGCCGGCCGGCCCACGGAGGTGACGGTGACGTCGAAGTCCAGGCGGTTGCGCCGGTCGAAGGCCGCGGTCGGCTCCATGGGCTCCAGGGAGGCATCGATGCCCACGTCCCGCCAGCTCGTCTGGACGATGTTGGCCAGGATGTCTTCCGGCGAACGAGTCTGATACATGATGCGCACCCGGAAGCCCCCGGCGTATCCTGCCTCGGTCAGCAGCTGCCTGGCCTTGGTGGGATTGTAGGGGTACCGTGGGACGTTCAGGCTTCCCCCAAAAAGGCGGTTTGACCGCATGACGTCTGTAGGCAGCTCCAACCCGGGCAGGGCTGCAGCTATCTGCTGGCGGTTGATGGCATACGAGAGGGCCTGGCGCACGCGGACGTCCTGGGTGGGTCTGAAGTTGGGGCTCATGGCAATGTGGCGTACGGAGTCGTAGACCACGACGCGCTGCGTCTTCACCCCGGAGGCTTCCTGCAGGAGCCGCACGGCCTCGGGGTTGCCCCGTGTCCAGATGATGTGGAACTCCCCCTTGATCAGCGCTGTGGCGGCCACCAGCTCGTCCGGGATGTGCATGAAGGTGATACGACGCACCGTGGGTTTCCCGCGGAAGAAACGGTCGTTGGCCCCCACAACTACCTGATTGCCGCTCAGCCGCTCGAAGACGAATGGTCCCGTTCCCACCGGATTCTTGGCAAACTCCTCCCCCAGCTGCTCTACATCGCGCTTGGAGACGATGAGCCCCGGACGGTAGGCGAGCACTGCGGAGAGGAAGGCGGCGTCGGGCTCTTTTAGCCGGATGCGCACCGTATACCTGTCCACGGCCTCGACCGCCGCAACGTTGACGAAATCCTCGCTGAAGGACATCTTCTGGTCGCCAATCTGGCGGCGAACGGAGAAGACCACATCATCAGCCGTTAGCTCCCCAAATTCCCGGTGGAACTGCACACCGCGACGCAGGAAGAAAGTGTACGTCAACCCGTCGGCACTGACCGTCCAGCGCTCCGCCAGGTCCGGCTCCAGCTGGCTTCCCCCTGTGCCGGGTTTCCACCGGACCAGCCAGTTAAATAGATTGGGGTAGACGAACCAGTCGGAGGTGTACCGCCAGCGCGCCGGGTCGAAGATGCCGCCGGGGCGCGCAAACTGTAGCCGGACGCGAAGTTCCGGCCGCGAATCGGCCTGGGCGGCAGCTAGCCCGGCGAAGGCGCCGACGGCCAGCGCCAGACCCAAAACCAGGGCAGACGTCCTGATGACCGTTCTCATGTCCTCTCGCCCCCTTCCTGCATCCGGGCCGCCCTCACGCGCCCTCCTGGCCGCGAGCGCGGCCCTCACATCGCATTCCCACAAAGATCACCACCACGGGTTCGTGCCCCTCGTTGCCCAACCTGTGGCGGCATCCGGGTGGGAACCATATTGCCGTCCCCGCGGGGACCTCCACTCGCTCCTGATCCGTCTCCAGGAGTCCGGTGCCGGACTGGATGAAGAACAGCTCCTCCCGATCATCGTGCGCGTGCGCCGCAATCTCGCCACCGGGGTTGACCGTGGCCACCCCGAACGACCAGAGCACCGGGCTGGGGACATACCGGCCCAGGGGAAGGTCGCGGCGCGCTCCGATGATGGCCCGCACCGTGGAGATCCCGTCGGGATACATGCGTTCCACCGTCTCATGGTACGTGGCTCGTACTGCCGTCGGAGCGCTGTCCATCAACATGTCACCTCCATGGATGACGCCCGTAGGCCGGTCAGATATGCCTCCAGGTCGGCAAGCGAGATGACATCTGCATACTTGGCGTTGAGGTCGAACAGCGCCACGTGGTGGGAGATCTCGAAGCGGTCAAAGACGCACTCTTCGACCACAGCCACGCGGAAGCCGTAGGAGGTGGCATCCACGGCCGTGGCGCGGACGCAGCCGCTGGTGGTGCATCCGCACAACAGCAAAGTGTCGATACTCTGTCGGATCAGGTGCGAGAGCAAGGGGGTGCCGAAGAAGGCGCTGGCGCGCGGCTTGGGCATGACCATCTCACCCGGCGCAGGATTCACCTCCTCGACGATGGCCAACTCCCCCTCATCGGCGTCGGGCCCCCGTTGACGGCTCTTCTCCGCCTGCAGGCTGCGAGGGGCACCGGCCTGCCCGGTGGTAAAGATGATGGGCACGCGGGCCTGCCGGCAAAGAGTGAGAAAGCGGCGCACAGAGGGGAGGACCTGCCATCCTCGTTCCCCCGAGCTCTTGGGCCACAGCTCCACCGCCTGGAGGATGGGCTCTGGGCGCCATCCGAGGAAGCGGTAGTTCAGGTCGATTACGAGGGCCGCCGGGCGAACTCCCAGACCCATAGGTCTCCCGTACCCCGCCGCATCGTGGACGGCCAGGTCCATCTTGGGGATGACATGCTCCCAGCTGCGCACCGCACTCACCCCTCTCGCTTCAGGAGGGCTGTCGTCCCTCGGAAGTAAGAGATGACCTCGCTGGCGAACTCCTGCAGCCCTTCCAGCGTGGGCCGACCTACGGTGATGTACGTCGCTCCTTCCTCCACGTAACGCTCTACCTGCACGCGCGCCGCGGCGGGTGTAGATAGCGCCGAGCGCAGGCTGCTGAAGAGCCGCTCCCGCTCCGGCGCGGACAGGCTGCGCTCAGCGGCCAGGCGGTGGAAACGTCCCTCCACCACCTCCCGCGATCGCCCCCAGAGCATGGCGTTGACCCCGCAGGAGAGTCGGATCTCCCGCGGGTCACGCCCCAGAGCATGGCAGTGGGCGAAAAGAACGTCTCGCTTGTGAGCAAAGTAGACCAGACCCTCCTGTGGCCCTCCACCGATCCCTGGCCCACCGAAATTCACCCCATCGGCAAACCGAGCTGCGATGCGCAGCGTCCGCTTCTCGCCGCCGCCGCCGATCCAAAGCGGCGGATGGGGGCGCTGTACCGGGGGCGGATTGCAGATAGCGCGTTCCAGGCGGAAGTACCGACCCGAGAAGGTGGCCTCGTCCTGCGTCCACAGCGCCAGGATGACCTGACAGGCTTCCTCCAACCGGTCCAGGCGGCCCTTCACGCCGTCCCAGGGAATCCCGTAGGCCCGCGCCTCCTCCTCTTTCCACCCGGCTCCCAGACCCAGCTCCAGCCGTCCCTGCGAAAGCGTATCGATGGTAGCGGCCATCTTCGCCAGCAAAGACGGCGGCCTGTACATCGTGCACAGGACAGTCGTGAGAAGCCGCACGCGCTGTGTCCGGGCGGCGAGGGCCGCCAGGGTGGAGAGGGACTCGAAGACGCGCCCATCTTCGCCACGCTGCAGGTGGTCGTCGACCGAGACGTAGTCGTACCCCAGCCGCTCGGCCTCGAGGGCAAGGGCCAGAATCTGGTCGAACGACACCTCGTCGTATACGTGGTAGTCCCACATGGGGAGCATCACACCAAACCGTAAGGGCAGGCCCGTCATGCCCGCGGTCACCCCCTCCTCACTGACGCGCCCCCTGGGAGGGGACGCGGCAGCGCAGCTGCGGCAGCACTTCCTCTGCAAACAGCGCAATCCGCTCCAGCACAGCGTCGCAGGACGGGCCGACGAAGCCTAAGCCCATGAAGTCCACGCCGGCGGTCTGATACTCACGCAGCCGCTGCATGATCATGGCAGGGGTCCCCACCAGCGCCGAGTCACGTTCACTGTAGCGGCGGCGCTGCTTTCGCAGCCATGCCGCTCGCTCCCGTTCCTCTAACGTCCTGGCCGCCGTCGCCTCAGCTGTGGCAGGATCGGGGGCGATGCTGATCATGGCCAGCGCCGCCATCGTAAAGGGGGTATGCTCTCTGCCGTACTGCTGACGCAGAGCGAGGACGCGGTCCCGCAGGGTGCGGAGTTGATCGGGGGGACCCCCGACGATGAGCCCTTCGCAGTAGCGGGCCGCCCGGGCCAGGCCCTGCGGCGCCGTGCCCCCGTACCAGATGGGCAGATCGGGCGCTTTTGGTTCCAGCTCCGCATCCGTAAACCGCAGGGCGCAACCCTGGTGGGAAAGGAGACCTGGCTGGCGCAGAGCGCGCGCCAGCACCTCCAGGTGCTCCTCCGCCAGCTCAGCACGGCGCTCCCAGTCCACGCCCAGAACCTCAAAATCGCGGGGTACGTTCCCCACGCATACTCCCAGGACGAAGCGCCCGCCGCTGAGGTGGTGCAGGGTCAGCGCCAGCCTGGCCACCATTAGCGGGTGCCGCCAGGCCAGGACAATGGCCGAGGAGACAAACCGGATGCGCGTCGTCATTCCCGCCAGGTAGGCCATGGTGGTGAAGGCGTCGTAGAAGGCCGTGGGGCGAGGATGGGCGTCAGCCAGCTCCAGACCTCCGAAGTAGAAGTGATACCGGTCGTCGAGCCCCCAGTTGACATGGTCGTGCGTCAGCAGCGCAGCGTACCCCAGCTCCTCCGCGCGGCGGGCAACCGTGCGCAGGGTGTCGGGGGAAGCCAGTGGCCCGGAATGAGGGAGGCGAATACCGAACTCCACTATCAGCTCCTCCTCTGCCAGTTGCCCCCGCCTCGCAGTCAGCGGCCGCGGAGGCGAGGATCGAAGTAGTCGCGCAATCCATCCCCCAGCAGGTTGAGGCTGAGCACCGTGAGCCCCACAGCGATCCCGCTGAAGAGCATCCCCCAGGGAGAAGTCACCAGGTACTTCCGCGCGTCGCTGGCGATGTTGCCCCAGGTGGGGATGGGTGGGGGAACGCCCAGCCCGAGGAAGCTCAGGGCCGCTTCCACCAGAACCGCCGATCCCACGTAGAAGGTCAGCGCCACAATCATCGGGGCCAGCACGTTGGGCAGGATGTGACGAAGCATGATGCGGACGGTCTGGGCACCCAGCGCTCGCGCCGCCTCTACAAACTCCAGCTCGCGCAGGCGCAGCACCTCGCCGCGGACCACGCGGGCAATGCGCGGCCAGATGGACAGGGAGATGGCCAGGATTACATTCTGCAGGCCGGCTCCTGTGATACTTACCATGGCCAGGGCAATGAGCTCCATGGGGAAGGCCAGGAAGATGTCTATCAGCCCGCCCAGGACGATGGCGGGTCGACCGGTCGCGTAGCCGCCGAACGATCCGACGAACCAGCCAATGAAGCCTCCGGCGAGGATGGCTCCCACGGCCACGGCCATGGAGTACCGCGCCCCGTAGAGAACGCGGCTGAAGATGTCCCGGCCCAAATGGTCGGTACCGAACCAGTGCGCTCTGCTGGGGGGCTGGAGGCGGTTGATGGGATCGATGGCTAGAGGATTGACCGGAGCCATAGCGGGACCCAGGACGAGCACAGCGGCCAGCCACGTGAGGATGACCACGCCGAAGAGAAAGCTGCGGTGATGCAGCAGCCTGAAGATTGCGGACCGCCGCCGCAGCGGCATCCACGCTGGGGAGGCCGAGGCAGAGCCCGTTCGCGCCAGGTCGACGCTCATCCGCCTACGTGTACCGAATCCGGGGATTGAGCCAGGCGTAGGCTATGTCGATCCCCAGGTTCACCAAAAAGACCCCGAGGGCGAAGATCAGGATCGCCCCCTGGACCAGGGCGTAGTCCCGCTGCGTGATGGCCTCCACCAGGAGGCTGCCGATGCCCACCCTGCCGAAGAGGGTCTCGATGATGGCCGACCCGCCCAGGGCCCGCCCCAGGGAGACGCCTATGACGGTCACCACCGGGATTAGGGCATTACGCAGGGCGTGATGCCTCAGGACGATAGCCTCCGCCACCCCCTTGGCCCGGGCGGTGCGCACGTAGTCTTCGCCCAGCACTTCGAGCATGGCGCTACGCGTCATGCGGGCGATGTAGGCAGCGCCGGCGAGGCCCAGGGCCACTGCGGGCAGGACCAGGTGGTGAACAATGTCAACTAAGTCGCCCTCGGCGCCCACGCCGATCACCGGGAACATCCCAAACCTGACGGCGAAGACCAGGATGAGGACCATGCCGATCCAAAAGCGCGGCAGGCTGTACGCTGCCGTGGCCGCGGTGGTGGCCAGGTAGTCCAGTGCGGTTCCGCGCCGCGTCGCCGCCACGACGCCCAGGGGAAGGCCCACCGCAACCTCGATAAGCAGCGCGGCCAGCGCAAGCTGGACGGTATAGGGAAGCTGACTGAAGACGATGCGCAGCACCGGCTCGCTCTGGGTGTAGGAGATGCCCAGGTCTCCCCGCAGCACGCGCCTCGCATACAGCCAGAACTGGACCACCACCGGCCGGTCCAAGCCGAGCTGCCGGCGGATCAGCGCAATGTGCTCCGGGGACACCGATGCTTCGCTCTGGACCCGCGAGAGGTAGGCAGTAACCGGATCACCGGGGGTCAGGCGGACCAGCGTGAAGGTAATGACAAGCACGACACACGCCTGCACCGCCGCCGCCAGCAATCTCCGGATGACGTATCCCGCCACTGCCGAGCCCTCGGCCTTACCTTCCGATCTTGATCGTCTCGCCCCAGAACATATTGAAAGCCCCCGGGGTCAGGGATTGGACCGGAGATCGCCAGGCCATCTCCAGGTGCCGGTAGAAGAGAGGGATAATGGGCAGATCCGTCATCAGCTTTCGCTGCAGCGCGCGGTAAATCTGCGCGCGGTGCGTCTCGTTGATCGTAATCCGGCCGGCGTCGATCAGGGCGTCAACATCGCTGTCCTTATAGTGGAAGAAATTGGAACCATACGGCGGTACCGCATCGGAGTGGAAGACGTCCCAGAAGAAGAGGTGCGGGTCGCCTGGACGGGATGTGGCGGAGATGGTGATGTCGAATTTCCCCTGGTCACGGCGGTCGAAGGCGGTGGTGGCGTCTAGCACATCGAGTTTGACCTGCAAGCCCACTGCCTGCCACTGCGCCGCTAGGATCTCTGCGACCGTGGTCTCCGGCTCGCGCTTCTGGATCATGAAGGTGATGGGGAACCCGCTCGGGTAGCCAGCTTCCCGCAGAAGCTGCCGTGCGCGGCTCGGATCGTAGGGATACGTGGGAACATCCGAGCTCCCGCCGAAGAGCTCCGGAGGACGCATGACCATGGCCATCTCGTCCAGGTCCGGAAGCGCGGCCGCGATGGCACGGCGGTCAATGGCGTGGGCCAGCGCACGGCGCACCCGGACATCCTGGGCCGGCTTGAAGTCGGGTCCGAACTGCACCTGAAACAGATTGTAGCGCTCAATCACGCGGGCTGTCTTGATGTTTGGGTCCTGGCGCAGCAGACGGACCACCTCGGGATTTCCCCGCGTCTGGATGATCTGCAGGTCGCCCCGCCGCAAGGCGGCCGCTGCCGTGTTCTCGTCCCCTACGTGCACGAAGGTGATCTGTCGCACGGCTGGCTTCCCCCGGAAGTACCCGTCATGCGCCCTCACTACTACCTCTCCGGCTGCCGTCAGCTCCACCAACTCAAAGGGGCCTGTCCCCACAGGGCCCTTGGCGAAGGCGCCCGCAAGCTGTTCCACGGCCTTCTTCGAAACGATCAGACCCGGCCGGTAGGAGACCACTGTCCACATGAATGGCGCGTCCCGTTCCTTTAGTGTGATCCGCACGGTGTACCGATCCACGGCTTCTACGCTCTTGATGTTCTGCAGGGCCTTATAGAACGTAAGCTGAGGATCGCTTATCTGGCGCTGGTAGGAGAAGACCACATCCTCAGCCGTCAACTCCCCGAGCCCCTTATGAAACTGGACGCCGCGACGGAGCTGGAATGTGTAGACTAGGCCGTCTGGTGAAACGGTCCATTTCTCGGCCAGATCCGCCTCGAGCTCCTTGGGGTCCGGTCCCGGCTTCCAACGCACAAGCCAGTTGAAGAGGTTCGGGTAGACGAACCAATCCGATGTGTACCGCCAGCGCGCGGGATCGTACACGCCGCCAGCGCGCGCGAACTGCAGCCGAGCACGAATGGCCGGCCGCGTGTCCTGTTGCGCGGATAGCGGCTGCGGGAGTAGCGGCAAGGCACCCGCGGCCGTCAGCAAGCTGATGAGCAGAATCAGGGCGATCCTCATGGCCTCCTCCCTTCCCGCGCTCAGACCAGACCCAGGGCCAGAACTTGCTGCTCCAGCGGGGGCACACTGCGTCGCGTCCACTCCTCGCGGTCAGTCTGGTAGACGTTGCATACCCGCGCCCCTGTGGCCACTGTGGGCAACAACGAGCACCGCACAACAATGCCGTTGAAGGGAGAGCGCAGCTCTTCCAGCACATCGCCAAACATGTCGCGGATCTCCGCGACGACCTGACCGGTGCGTACGTAGTCTCCCGGCTTCACCTTCAGGTAAGACATGCCTCCCCGATTCGCTGTCACTTCGTAGCGCGTTGTCACCTCGACCTGCATCGATGGCAGCTCGGGCTCGCCGTCCAGCGCGCCCACATACTTCAGGAAGTTGCGGATCCCACGCAGGAGGATGGAGACGAAGGGCTCCAGGGCCCGCCAGCCCTCGCCGGCTTCTATGGCCACCGTGGGTATGCCGCGCTTGTTAAGGATGGCATCCACGCCGCCGTGGGCCGGGCGCTTCCACAGGTGGATGATCTCATAGCCGATGGCGCGGCCCATCTCCAGGCGCTGCTTCTGCACCTCCTCGCGCTCTGCTCCCGTGATGGTCACCATAGTGCGGGGGTAGTTGACGCTGTCCAGGTGGGTCGCATGCACGTCGAGACCGTACTGCGCATTGGCAGCGATCGCCTCGGTCATCGCGGCCACCACCCGGGCGCTCATGATGCCAGCGGCGTCCCCGCTGGCCATGCCGGCCACATCCCCCGGGTTGGGCGCGTCCAGCGGGAAGTGTCGCGAGCGGAAGGCCCAGGCGGGAGGGTTGACGACCGGCACAGCGATCACCGTGCCCCTCACCACGTCGGGCGTCAGCTCCCGAAGTAGCGCCGCCACGGCCGCCATCCCCGCAGGCTCTTCGCCGTGCTGGCCGGCCATCACCAGCACCGTAGGCCCCTGGCGTCTCCCCGCGATGACACCCACCGGGATGCCGAGGCGAGACCCGCTCGCCAGCTCGCCCACGTGCACCAGATAACGGGAAACGGTGCCGGGGCGAAACGATTGGCTCTTGAACTCCGAGGGGGTGACGTCCTGTGCGTTCATGGCTGCCTCCTTCCGGCGTGGATCTACTGGTAGAAGAGGACGATCCGTGTTTCGCTCATCTCCTCAATGGCGTAGCGTGGCCCTTCCCGACCGAAGCCGCTGTCCTTTGTCCCTCCATACGGCATCAGGTCGGCGCGGGTGCTGCTGGTCCCGTTCACGATCACGCCGCCGACTCGCAGCTCCCGTGCCGCACGCAACGCCTTGCCCAGGTCACGGGTGAAGATCCCGGCCTGAAGACCGTACGGGCCCGCGTTGACCAGGCGCAGCGCCTCGTCCAAGCTGTCGTAGGCGCGGACAGAGACCACCGGAGCGAAGATCTCCTCGCAGACCACCGCGGCATCGTCAGGAACATCTACTAGGATGGTCGGGTACAGTACGGGCCCCTGGCGTGTCCCACCAACGACCACCGTGGCTCCTCGGGCCACCGCCTCCTGCACGCGCTGCTCGGCCTGGACGGCCTTCTGCTCGTCGATCATGGGTCCCACATCGGTGTGGGGATCCCGGGGATCCCCAACCTTCAGCCGCTCGGTGGCGAAGCGCAGGGCCTCCACCAGAGAGGCGTAAATCGCCCCCTGGGCCAGGATACGTTGCACCGAGGTACAGACCTGGCCGGCCTTGCGGAACGCCCCGTTGACGATCAGCGGCACCGCTCGCTCCAAGTCCCCGTCCTCGCACACGATGGTGGCAGAGATGTTCCCCAGCTCCATACAGCTGCGACGCAGCCCGACGAACCGCTGGATCTCGCGGCCCACGTCCGTGCTGCCCGTGAAGGTATAGAAGCGGATGCGCGTATCCTCACACAGCCACCGCCCGACCTCTCCTCCGCGACCTGTGACGACGTTGAGGTGCCCCGGCGGCAGGCCGGCCTCCAGGAACAGCTCGGCTAGGCGCAGTGCGGTGATGGGGGTGGGTGTGGCCGGCTTGAGGACAACCGTATTCCCCGCGGCCAGAGCAGGTGCAACCTTGTGGCAGACCGTGTTCAGTGGGCTGTTGAACGGGGTAATGGCACAGACCACCCCCAGAGGTACGCGCAAGGTGAACGCCAAGCTACCCTCGAAGCCCGGGGCGCTCTGAATCGGCACGACCTCTCCCCCTATCCGCTTCGCCTCCTCTGCTGAGACCTGCAGGGTCTGCACCGCCCTGCGGATATCTCCGCGGACGTCCCGCCATGTGAAACCTGATTCGGCAATCATCATCCGGGCCAGCTCCTCCTCGTGCTGGCCGATGGCCTCGGCGACCCGATACAGGATGCGCCAGCGCTCCTGGGGGGAGAGGGGACGTGCCGCAAAGGCTGCCTCGGCCGCAGCCACGGCTTCCCGGACATCCTCCCGACTGGCCTGGGGGACTCGTCCGATCACCTCTCCTGTGTACTTGTCCAGGACGGAGAGTGTCGCCTCGGCATCGACCCACTCGGAGCCGATCAACATGCGGTAGCAGGGTGCCTCAGAAGGAGTGACGGCCACCGCTCCTGCCTCCCGGGCCCGTCCTCGGGCCGTGCATCTTCAGACGCGTCCGCATGGCATTCTCCTTGTGACGCCGCGCTGCCGCCTCTGCCCCCTCGGCGTCCCGCGCCACAATGGCCGCCAGCAGATCCCGGTGCTCTTGCAGGGCCTGCTGCGCCCGTTCCGGACTTGAGAGCGTGGAGTACTCGAACCGTTGGATGGAGTACTGCAGGCGCTTGAGCAAGTCTCCCAGGCGGGTGTTGCGGGCGGCTCGGTAGATGGCCTCATGGAATTCCTGGTTCAGATGGCTGAGGTGCTGATGATCGCCCTGCCGCGTGGCTTCGGCGATCTGGTCGTTGAGGTGCTGTAGCAACTCTAGCTCTCCCGGCGAGGCGCGCTGCGCGGCAAGTTGCGCAGCCACCCCTTCCTGGGCGATGCGGATGGCGTAGATGTCCTCGACGTCCTGGGGCGTGATGCTGGCCACAACCGCTCCCAGACGGGGCACGCCCTCCAGAAACCCCTCCGCCTCCAGGCGCTGCATGGCCTGACGCACGGGAGTGCGGCTGACACCCAGCGTGGCGGCCAGGGTACGGTCCTGCAGGCGATAGCCCTCGGGGAGGATGCTGCGGACGATGGCTTCGCGCAGAGTGCGGTAGATGACCTCTCCGCGCAGACCGCCGCGCTCGAAGAGTTTCTTCAACTGGGTCAGCTGGGCGAGTTGTGTCACGGCATTCCGGGTGGCACACTGCCCGCCATCGCATGGCTCTCCCCCTCGCCGGGCAAGCCCAACCGAGAGGGAATCCCTTGGTATACAAGAATACTACTTTGTCTACCAATGTCAACGCCACTGTGGATGGACACGTAACGCGGGGCGGCGGGATCGCCCGAGGCCCTCCAGCGCCGGGGAAGACATTAACGGGCTGGGCGAACCCCTACCGCTTCGAGGCGACGGGCTGCTGATAGATGGCCAGTCGAACGAGCTTGGCCCTCTCCTTGTGGGCCCTGGCCAGGGCCTCCGCCCGGTCGGCGTCTCGCGCGCGAATCGCCTGGATCAGCTCCTCGTGCTCCGCCACCGAGGCCTCCGCCCGCTCGGGGACAGAAAGGGTGGATCGTCGGAACCGCTGCACGGAATCATGAAGGGTGTTCAGCAGTGCGGCAAGTCGTCGGTTGCGCGTAGCCTGATATAGAGCGCCGTGAAACTCCCTGTTTAGAGAGGTAATTGCCTGCAGGTCCCGCCGCCGCACCGCCGCAGCGAACTGGTCGTTCAAACGGGCCAGCAACTCAATCTCTGCCGAAGACGCGCGCTGCGCAGCCAGGCGGGCGGCAACACCTTCCAGGGCGATGCGGATGACATAGATATCCTCCACATCCTGGGCGGTAATGCTGGACACAACCACGCCCTGCCGCGCGGTGGTCTCCACGAACCCTTCGCTCTCTAGCCGCTGCATCGCCTCGCGCACGGGTGTGCGGCTCACCTGCAGCGCATTGGCGAGGACCCGATCCTGCAGGCGGTATCCCTCCGGCAGGACACCACGGACGATGGCATCCCGCAGGGTGCGGTAAACAACCTCCCCACGAAGGCCGTCCCGCTCGTAGAGTTTCTTCAGCCTGGCCAGCTGATCGACTTCGGAAGCCATGCGTCCCTGTCTTTACCTCCCTCAGAAATATACAACAGCGGACAAAAGTATACCACACTGCAACCTCCTGCTCGCTCTGCCCTCCCCGCAGCCGAAGGGGACGTTTCCGCCCAACGATGAGCCGGCGCAGGCCTTCAGGCGAGAGCGAGGCCAGGCTGCAGATCACAGGGTCGGCCGGAGCGGGATGGGCGCCCCCGGGAGATGGCCAGGGTGACCATACCGGCCCGCCAGGCTCAGTACCGCCCGACCTCGCGGACGTACCTGCCCAGCAGCCGGTTGCCCACCGTCCGCCACAGCCGGTCGGTGAGGAAGCCCAGCAGGCCCAGCAGGACGATCCCCGCAAACATCCAGTCGATGCGGAAGAACAGCCGCGAAGTCCAGATCAGGTTGCCCAACCCCGTGTGTGCGGCCAGCATCTCCGCGGCTATGATTACCAGGAAGGACGAGGCCATGGCCAGGCGCATGCCCACGTAGATGTACGGGACGGCGGCCGGAATGGTCACATGGATGAACGTCTGCCAGCCCGTGGCTCCCAGGCTGCGGGCGGCGTAGAGCTTCTCCTCCTCCACCGCCCCCACCCCGGTGGCTGTATTGATCATGACGATGAAGCCGGTGGCGTAGATGATGAGGAGGATGCGCGAGAGCTCTCCCACGCCGAACCAGACCATGAACAGGGTGATCAGGGCGATGGCCGGGATGAAGCGGAAGAAGTGCAGGAAGGGGTCAACGATGCTCTTGGCCACCCGGGAGGTTCCCACCACCAGCCCGACGGGAATGGCGATGAGACTTCCCAGCAGCCAGCCGGTGAACACGCGCGCCAGGCTCGCGCCCACCGCGGGCAGGAGGGTACCCCGCCGGGCGAGCTCTACGGCGCCCGCCAGGATCTTCGGTGGGGCGGGCAGGAAGAAGGGATCGATGAGTGTAGTCGAGGCCCAGTGCCACAGTGCGACGAACGCCACCACCGCCAGGGCGGAGATCAGCCCATGGCTCCGCGCGACCACGCCGCCATAACCTCCTCCTCTATGTCTCGCTCGATCTGCCGGTAAAGGGCGGCGAATTCGCCCCCCGTCTCGTCCCGCGGATAGGGGAGGTTCACCTCGTAGATGACCTTAATGCGGGCCGAGGGGCCGGCTGTCATCACGGCCACACGCTGGCCAAGGAGCAGCGCCTCCCGGATGTCGTGAGTGACATAGACGATGGTCTTGCCCACCTCGCGCCAGATGCGTACGATCTCCCGCTGCATGATCTTGCGAGTCTGCGCGTCCAGGGCGGCGAAGGGCTCGTCCATCAGGAGGACGGCCGGATCCACGGCCAGGGCCCGCGCGATCTGCACCCGCTGCTTCATCCCCCCGGAGAGCTCGCGCGGGTACTTCTGCTCATGCCCGGTCAGGCCCACGGTGGCTATGAGGCGCCGGGCATGCGCCCGCCGCTCCGGCAGCGACCGGCCGGACATGCGCAGACCGAACTCCACGTTCTCCTGCACAGTGAGCCAGTCGAACAGCGGAGCGTCCACAGACTGGAAGACCATCCCCCGGTCCCGGCCGGGAGTGCGCACGGGAACGCCCGACGAGAGGATCTCTCCACTTGTGGGGGTGAAGAACCCGGCGATCAGCCGCAGCAGCGTGGACTTTCCGCAGCCACTGGGGCCCAGGAGGATGAAGATCTCGCCCCGACGGATGACCAGGGAGATGCGCTCCAGAACGCGCTCCTCGCGGCCGCGGGCCCGGAAGGTCATGGACAGATCCTGGAGGGTGAGTGCTGCGTCAGGGGAGACCGTGCTCACACTGGCTCTAGGATGTCCGAGAGCACCGTCCCCTGCGCGTCGCGGGGCGCAGGCACGCCCAGCAGGTGCGCAATGGTCGGAGCGAGGTCGATCAGCCGGATGGGGGTAGACCGGCGGTGCCCCGCGCGCACGCCAGGCCCCGCCAGGACGGTCATGGCGCTGTTGGTGAAGGCGTCCAGCCTCGCCGTGGGCAGATATGGCGTGTGATGCCCCACCACCTCCAGCGACGGCGTCACCAGCGGCTGCGGCATGCGCTCCGGGCTGATGGCGTGAAAGCGGAGGGACTCCAGCGTGCCGTCCCAGGTGGTGTACCCTGGGCGAAGGAAGAACACCACGTCGCCGATGCGCTCCTGGGCCCCGCCCGCCAGCCCCAGTTCCTCCCTCCGTGCCACCAGTTCCAGCGGGCATTCTCCCGTCTCGGGATCGCGGATGGCCAGCAGCGCCTGGACGGCGGCCTCCCGTACCTGCTCATAGCGATTCGGCGGCACGGTCCCATCCGGTTCGCGGCCCTGGAGGTTCACCCAGATGTGCTGCGGATCCAGATACGGCACCACCCTGGTCTGCGCCGGGTCCAGGAGGTAGCGGCCGGTGGAGGCATCCCAGCGGAACGCCATCAGCCCCGCCTGGAGCAGCGCGCGGGTGATGGCCACATACTTCCAGCATGGCAGGGCGGCGTGGTCGGAGGTAACCACCACCAGCGTCCCCTGGTCGTCCATGGCCTCAACGACGCCTCCGATGAGCTCATCGACCACCGCGTAGGACTCCGCGTAGAGTTCCCAGGCCTCTGCCGTGCGCCGGGCCGTGGTCGCCGGCAACCGATCGGACAGATACCCCAGATACGTGTGATTCAGAGCGTCCAGGTAGTGATAGTGCAGGATCAGTGCCTCGGACTCGTGCGCGACGCGCAGGTGAGCAGCCAGCCTGACCATCCACTCGGCCTGCATGCGGGCGTGCTCCAGCATCAGGGATGGCGAGATGTTCACCGGCCCATACGGCCGCACGTTGAGATCCACCGGGACATAGGGGCACTCGAGCCCCTCCAGGTAGGGACCGACCTGCCGCACGATCTCAGCCTCCAGACCCGGGGGATATGCCCAGCCCTCCACCTTGAAGATGTCGGTAACGTAGATCTCCGCCTGATGCCCGTCCGGAGAGAGGTGTACCAGCTTCAGCCTGAAGACCCCCCGCGTCTCGCCCACTTTCTGCTCGATCCAGGGAGACCACTGCCCGCACTGCACCACGGCCAGCGGGCGGTCCGAGTCTCGCTCCGCCAGAATCAGCCGGTCATAGCCGGCCCCGTGGGAGTCCACCAGGAGGAATGGCAGCCGGACTGGGGCGGACACAGCCCCCAGCTCAAGCTGGCCCTGGAGAGGCGGCCGGGTACCACCTGCCGGGACGCCGCTCCACGCCCTTGCTGGCTGCAGGGCCAGGGGTTTCCAGGCTATCTGCAGCGCCGGGAGGTCGGAGGCGGTCACCGCGGGGTACCCGGTGGCATACACTACCGGCTTGGCGACGCGCCACAGATCGCCACCCGGGGTGAGGCCTCCGATGACCGCCCCCTGTCGCAGCGTGGACGGCCAGCCGGTGGGATAGTTGACGACGGCCACGCGCCGGCCTGCCGCCTCCAGCGTGTTCCAGAAGAACTCAGCCTTGCTGAACGACGACCGCTTGTTGCGGGAGGGATCGTTCTGCCCCTGCTGGATGGGCTCGCCTGCGATGTGCGCCGTGAAGCTGTAAATCCCGTGGGTGGATGGCTCCGCGCCTGTCATGATGGTCGTCCAGTTGGTAGGGGTGTCTACGGGGATCGAGGGCAGGGCCTCGGTGAGCACCCCCCTGGCGGCTAGGCTGCTCAGGTGAGGCATCCGGCCGACGCGCATGAAGCGCTCGGCCAGCGACAGCATGCCCCCGTCGATCCCGACCACCACCAGGCGATGGGCACCAGCCGAAGGCATCACGCGCCTCGCGCCCCTACCGGATCTGCACCCGGTCCGGTGCTGCCTCCTGCAGCGGCCGGGTGACGAAGAAGTCCGGGACGGAAATACGGGTGCGGAGCATGTTGTTCTCCAGCATGAACCCCAGGAGCTCGCTGAGGGCGTTGATGTGCTTGCGCTGCAGGGAGACAGTCGAATTCTGCTTGCGCAGCTCGGTGAGCACGCGATCTTCTGGCGCGTTGTTGCGCTTGGAGATGATCCTGGCTGCCGCCGGGAGGTTCTTATTCAGCCAGTCGGTCGCCTCCACCAGCGCCTTGAGCGTGGCCACCACAGCCTCCCGCTTCCCGGCCAGGTACTGCGCCCCCACCACCATGTATCCGTAGGACCGGTGCTGGGCGGCGCTGTCGTCGGTGAGGATCCTCACGCCTTCGATCTGCTGCGCCTCGTCGGTCCCGGGGCCCCAGACCCAGGCGGCGTCGATGCTGCCGCGTCGCAAGGCGGCCACGATCTCAAAGAGGCTGGGCAGAGGCACGAGCTGCACCTCCGCGGGGTTGACCCCGCCGACCTGCAGGTACCGGATGGTGACAAAGTGCTGCAGTGTACCCTGGGCGATGCCCAGCCGCTTGCCGCGCATGTCCGCCGCCCCGCCGATCCCTCGGCGGACGGCCAGCTTGTGGAAGCCGGGTTCGGGCTCGATCACCGCAGCGATCACCCGGAGCTGGCCGGTCTGCAGGCGCAGCAGCAGCGGAAAGTCCAGGGCAAAACCGACGTCCGTACGCCCGGCCAGCACACCGTCGATGGTGTCGATACCGAAGGAGAAGGGCTGGATCACGGGCCTGATCCCCACCTTCTGGAAGATGCGCAACTCGTCGGCGATGTACACTGGCGAGCCCAGGATAAAGGAGTCGACCCCAAAACGGACGGTCAGGGCCACCTGAGCGGCGGCCGGCGTCGGGCTGTTCAACGGGATGAACAGCAGCGCTGCCAGGAGCAGCATCAGGCTTCCTCGGGTGATTGCGTACGCCTTCATTGCTCTCCCCTCCCTCCAGTTGACACTCCCGGACTGCTGACGTGGGACCGCGGCCTAGCGGACCTTTCGAATCGCCCGATACGTCACCACTCCCGGCCTGTGATATCCAAGTGAGTAGGTCACAGGAACGTTCCCCGCCGTGAACGCCGTCTGCTGGATGCGCAAAACCCCTGTACCGGGCCTGACCCGTAGGTGACGCGCGCAGGCGGGGTCGGCATCCACCACATCAATGGCGGCCACCGCGTACTCCATCGGTCGACGCAGTTGCTTGCGGAAGAACTGCAGCATGTCGCCGGTGAACTCCACCCACAGGTCGCGCCGTGGAACGAGACCTGTGGGGATGAAATCCGTCACCCACACCGCGGGGCGGCCGCTGGCCAGGTAAAGCCGCTGGACGAGGTACACGGCGCTGGAGGGCTCCAGCTTCAGTGACTCCGCCACCTGATCCGAGGCCTCCACCTCGGTGATCCGCAGGCCGGTCATCGAAGGCTGAAAGGCGTTCGCGGCGATCACCTCGGGGATGCTGATGAGCTCATCGAGGCGGGCGCTGATGTTGAAAGGGAGGTGGTTGACGAAGTTCCCCGCCCCATGCCGGCGGGTGACGATACCGTCAATCTGCAGCAGGGCGAGGGCTTCGCGCACCGTGGGCCGGCTCACCCCCAGGGTCTCCGCCAGCACATCTTCAGGAGGCAGCTGGCTGCCGGGACGGAACCTGCCGGCTCCGATCATGGCGAGGATCTGACGCCGCGCCTGCAGGTAGAGGGGGGACTTATCCTTGCGGATCCTGGGGTCGCCCAGGCGGGAAGACGTCATACGTCTTACCTCATTCCGGGCGGACCCACGGAATCCCTCCTTGAGGCGGGCAACAGGATGCCGGCGGCCATCCACGGAAGCGGCGCAGGGGCTTCTGGGGGGCGGTAGGTCAGTCCTCCTCCCGCAGGTCGCGCAACACTTTCTCCCGCGAGATCTCCATCCCGTGCTCGCGGCGCATGTGCTCCTGCACCTTGCGCACCAGCTCCTCCTCCGTGTCGGCCTCGACCCGGTGCCCCAGCGCGCACGACCACCGCTTCCCCATCTGCTCCACCCCCCTCCGGAACGACCGCATTATCCGCAGGTTCGCCGGGGCAGGAGGCCCACCCTGCGGGGCACGGGGAAGCACAGTAAACGACACCCCGGTTCCAGAAGTCAAATGGGTAGAGGCTTCTGCCTCAACCTGCAGAGGTGGAAGAGCGATGCCCCGGTTTGGCGCTTGCGCGGGACTGCTGCTGGCATTGGTCATGGCGCTGGCGTTCCCCGCACCTTCCGACCCGCGTGGCCGCAGCGCTCCGTCCACCAGGCCCAACATCGTCTTCATCCTCACCGACGACGAGGACGTCCGCATCCATGCCTTCATGCCCAAGACCAAAGCGCTGCTGCAGGACCGCGGGACCACCTTCGTCAACTTCTTCGTGACCTACGCGCTGTGCTGTCCTTCCCGGGCCAGCATCCTCCGCGGGCAGTACCCGCACAATACGCGCATCGAAGCCAACGAGCCGCCGCTGGGCGGGTTTGCCAAGTTCGTTGCGCTGGGGCAGGAGCACTTCACCCTAGCCACCTGGCTGCATGATGCCGGCTACCACACGGTCTTTGCCGGCAAGTACCTGAATGGATACGGCGACCGCAGCACCGATCCCGCCCATGTCCCGCCTGGATGGACCGAGTGGTATGCCGGGATCGGCGGCCGGCCCTATCAGAACTTCAACTACCAGATGAACGAGAACGGGACGATCGTCAGCTACGGGGTACGGCCGGAGGACTATCTGACAGATGTGATCGCACGCAAGGGCATAGCGGGCATCCGGCGAGCCGTAGAGGCCGGCCGACCGTTCCTTCTCTACCTGGCCCCTTACACGCCGCACGCCCCGGCCACGCCTGCGCCGCGCCATAGCGCGCTCTTTCAGGACGCTGGCCTTCCCCACCCGCCGGCATTCAACGAGGAAGACCTCAGCGACAAGCCAGCCCCGCGCTCCCGGCCGATGCTGACCGAGCGGCAAATCTCTGAGATGGAATCCTTCTACCGGAAGCGCCTGCAGTCGCTGCAGGCCATCGACGACCTGGTGGAAGCCGTAGTACGGACGCTCCAGGAGGTCGGCCAGCTGGAGAATACCTACATCGTCTACACCTCGGACAACGGCTTCCACATGGGAGAACACCGTCTCCTACCCGGCAAGGCCACGGCATACGAAGAAGACATTCGCGTGCCCTTCATCGTCCGCGGGCCGGGCGTGCCGGCGGGGGCACGCCGCGAGCAGATGGTGCTGAATACCGACATCGCCCCCACCTTTGCGGAGATGGCCGGCCTGCGGGTACCGCCGTTTGTGGACGGACGCTCCTTCCTCCCACTGCTGCGGGCGGATCGCGCCGTGCCCTGGCGGCAGAACTTCATCGTCGAGCTGCGGACCGCCCGGGGGCTCGTTGTCGGCGAGCCAGGGGACGGACCGGCGCCGCAGCCGCGGTCCGGGTACAACGCTCTCCGCACCGCGGAGTGGACCTACATCCAGTGGGCCACCGGGGAACGGGAGCTTTACAACCTGCGGGACGACCCCTTCCAGCTGCAGAACCTCATGCCCACAGCCAACCGGGCACTGATTCGTGCCCTCGCCGCCAGGCTCTCGGAGCTTGCCCAGTGCAGTGCCCTGGGGTGCCGTCGGGCAGAAGACGCCCCGCTGCACCTGCCCTAGCACATTCTGCGGTACCTGAGCGTTGCGGGTCTCAGCGGTACAGCCAGCGGTAGATACCGTACGACTCCAGCACCCGGCGCACGTATGCGCGTGTCTCCGCGTACGGGATGCGCTCGATAAACTCCTCCGGGGCGGACAGCGGGAGGCGGGCAAAGTGCCGCGCGGCGCTGGCCCCAGCATTGTACGCGGCCAGCGCCAGCACCACGTCTCCCCTAAATACTTGCAGCAGCCCGCCGAGGTGAGCCGCACCCAGGCGGATATTTGTGGAGGGATCTACTAGCTGCACCGACCCTCCGCCTGCGGCCATCCCCCGCGCGGTTGCCGGCACAAGTTGCATCAAGCCCACCGCACCGGCCGGGGAGACGGCCAGCGGGTCGAACCGGCTCTCCTCTCGGATCACCGCCAGCACCAGGTACGGATCGAGGCGCGCCGCTTGGGCCGCCGCGGAGACGACCTCCCAGTACGTCCGCGGGTAGGCCAGCATCCACAGTCCGGTATCCTCCGGCGTGCCTCCGCTCCACGCGGCGGCGATTGCCTCTACCGCTGTGATCACCGAAGCGTGGGTGTTCCCGGCGAGGGCGTGGTAGAGGGCTGCCGCACGCAGGAGACCGGAATCGCGCGTAGACCGGAAAAGGTCCTCGGCCTCAGCGGCCGCTTCCAGGACAAACCCCAGGGCGCCGAGTTCCTCGTGCGCAGGACGGAAGCGGTTTCTGCTGAGAGCCGGAGGGGGAGGCGGAACAATCTGCGGCAGGTTCCAGCCCAGCTGCTCCCGCGCCCGCTGACCGTAGTATGTCAGAGGGTAGCGCGCGGCCACCTCTTGCAGCAACGCGCGCCCTTCCCTGCCCTGCCGCTGCCGCGCGCGGGCCGCCCAGTAGAGGTTTGCCGCTGCGCGGGCCGACCTGGGGAATTCGCGGCCCCATCGAGAGAACATCGACTCCGCCTCCGCGAAGCGCCCCCGCCGGTAACGCAGCCACGCCCGGCGCCAGCGCGCCTCGTCTCCCCAGGAAGTCTCAGGGAAGGCAGCCGCCAGGCACTGCAGTACGGCATCAGCTTCGGCCCAGGCTCCCCGCGCCTCGAGGAGATATGCCAGGGCCAGCAGCGACCGCGCCGCCCACGGGTCCCCCGGGTGCTCACGGCTCACCCGCCGCCAGGCCGCCTCCGCCTCTCCCGGGCGCCCTGCCCGGGCCAGCGCGCGGCCCTCCCAGTAGCGTGCGCGTGCGGCCCACGCGGGATCGCGGCCCGCCTGACGAAATGCATGGGCAGCAACCTGCGATCGCGTCTTTTCCAGGCGCAGTCGCGCCAGTCCCAGGTGGTACCACGCCTCTGGAGCAATTTGCGGCGGTGGGACCGCGTGAAGCATCCTGACCAGCTCATTCTCGGCCTCCCCCGCCAGGCCGCGTGCGAGGAGCCGCTTTGCCCTGGCCAGACTGGCCTCCGGCGGAGGTAAGGGGAGACGACCGCCGTACAGGTCGCGTAGCCGACGTGCGGCGTCCTCCTCAAGGGGATTGCCCGGGATCCCCCACCACACCATCCCCAGGGCTAAGCGTGCCCGGCTCCGGGCTCCCGTCGCCTGCGCAGCTGCTCCCCGCAGCCACCAGAGCTGCGCCGCAATCCCATCATCCAGATCCTCAGCGGAGATGGCTTCAAGCACTCGCTCCGCTTCAGCCGGACGGTTGGACCGGAGCAATGCTTGAGCGTAGAGGAACCGGGCGCGGCGGGCCAGGGGACCCGAAAGCGGCTGTACCAGCAGCCGGGCCAGGCGCGCGGCGGCCTCAGGCGCCTGCGAGGGCAAGAGTGCCTCCGCCGCCGCAAGGCGCGCGTACGCGGCCAGTGAGGGATACCGTGGAGCCACGGCATCGAACACGGTTTGCGCCTCGGCGGACCGCCCCATCGCCATCAGGCAGTGCCCCAGGAGGTAGCCGGCCCGCGCGCCTAAAGGGGTGTGTTGCCCGCTCAGCATCCGTAGCGCGGTGAGATGCTCCCGGCACCGCCCGGCGCGCGTGGCCTCCACCGCCGCCGCCAGCTCGGGTGGAGGGTTGACCGTCGCGGGGACAGAGGAACCGGCCTCCGCGGAACCCGGGCCCACCAGGGCCGCGATGAGCACCGCCGCGAGCCACGTACGTCCGTGCGGTCGGGGTGGGGATAACCGCTGCCAGCCGGCCCTCCCCACCCGCGTCTCCTCAGGCTTCCTGCCCGGGTGGTCGGTACACCACCCTCTTCATGGTGGCCTCGTCGATCTCCTCCGGGGTCAGCAGCGGCGTGGTGGTGAAGCGGAAGGCTCCACGCGCGCTGATGGCCAACGAGACCGCGGCGATGCTGGCGTTGTCCGGGACGTCGGCGATGCCGATGACGTCGTTGGTGCCAAAGGCGAAGTAGTACGCCTCGAGCTTGCCGCCTACACTCTCGATCACCTGCCGCGCGGCATCTCGTCTGCGGGTCCCCCCTTCCTTGAGGAGCCCCTGCACGCCCTCAACAGTGTAGGATCCCTGAAACAGGTACTTGGGCACTTCGCTCACCCCCTAAGTGACGGTCTGGCAGACCCGGGGCCGCCGGCCCGGAGGGCGACGGACGGTGTGGCGCAGGGGGGACGTGGACGGGACGGCCGGCCCGGGCCTCCCGGAGGAAGAATTCCACCACCAGGTAGCCCCGGCCTGCCTACGGTTTCTTCAAGGGAATGCAGCAGATGAACTTCAGCGGCTCCTGCCCGGTGTTGCGGATCTGGTGCCGCTCGTAGGGGGCGACCCACATCACCGTGCCCGGGGTCAGCGGGGCCTCCCCTTCGTCGCCCACCATCACACCCTGACCCTCCAGCAGGTACATCTCCTGCTCGTACCAGTGGTCATGCAGCGGCGTGGCGGCTCCGGGGGCCACCTCGAAGACGCGCATGGAGAAGTTCTCGGCACCGCGCTTCGGGTCGATCACCCAGCGGATCTTCACGCCTGGCATCGACTCGGGCTCTTCGGCGGGAACATCTTCAGGACGAAAGATCTCCATGCCGTTCCTCCTTTCCGGGATGGAATTGGCCGGCCGGCCTGTCAACTCCTGGCGCGGTCCCGGATAGTCCCAAACCGGACGTCCCGGTTGGCGCAAGTGCTCTCCACGTACTGGAGCCGCATGAGTTCGTGGTGTACACAGGAAGGGCACGTCAGGCACCGGACTTGAAGCCACCTTTCCAAGGTCGATACTAGTGCTTGAGGGGAGGCTCATGCCCACGGTGCCGGCGCAGTTCTTTCTGCATTCGGCCCAGTTCCGTGCAGCCTACCTGGGACTGGGCATTGCCGAGCTGCGGCGGCGTGCGGAGGAGGCGCTCGAGCTGCTGCGCTCCTGCGTGGTCTGCCCCCGCGACTGCCGGGTCAATCGGCTGGAAGACCGCTACGCCGTCTGCAAGACCGGGCGCCACGCCCGGGTGAGCAGCTTCTTCCCCCACCTGGGGGAGGAGGACTGCCTGCGCGGCTGGCGGGGCAGCGGCACCATCTTCTTTGCCTGGTGCAACCTGAAGTGTGCCTTCTGCCAGAACTTCGACATAAGCCACCTGGGGCAGGGGCGGGTGATCTCCCCCGGTGACCTGGCCCGGATGATGGTCTTCCTCCAGGAGCAGGGCTGCCACAACATCAATTTCGTCACCCCCGAGCACGTGGTCCCGCAGATCCTGGAGGCGCTGCCGCAGGCTGTGGAGCAGGGGCTGCACCTGCCCATCGTCTACAACACCAGCGCCTACGACTCGCTGCACTCCCTGCGTCTGCTGGACGGCATCGTGGACATCTACATGCCGGACTTCAAGTTCTGGGACCGGGAGATGAGCCGGCTCTACCTCAAGGCGCCCGACTACCCCGAAGTGGCACGGCGCGTGATCACAGAGATGCACCGCCAGGTGGGGCCGCTGAAGCTCGACGAGCGCGGGCTGGCCCGCCGCGGAGTGCTGCTGCGCCACCTGGTGATGCCCGGGGGTGTAGCCGGCAGCGGGGAGATCTTCCGCTGGATTGCCCGCGAGGTATCCGTTCACACCTACGTGAACATCATGGATCAGTACTACCCCGCAGGACGGGTGGGGGTTGATCGACGGTACGACACCATCAACCGGCGGATCCTGCCGGAGGAGTATGCCGCCGCCGTGCAGGCCGCGCGGGAGGCGGGATTGTACCGCCTGGATGCCCGCCTGCCGCGCCATCCGCGCCTGGCCTGGATCCCGGCCTGAGGCTGCTGTGCTGCCCTAGAGAACGGGCAGGCGACCGCGGCGGATCCGCGGGGGCGGGAAGGCCCGGGAAATGCGGGCTATCTCATCGTCGCTGAGGCGAAGGTCACCCGCGCCGGCGTTTTCCTCCACGTGCTCCCGCCGCGCGGCCTTGGGGATGGTAAAGACCGAGGGGCGGTGCACCAGGAAGGCCAGCGCCACCTGCCGCGGCGTGGCCCCGTGCGCCCGGGCCACCGCCTCCAGGACCGGGTGGGAGCGGAAGCGCCCCTGCCCGAAAGGACTGTAGGCGACCACGGCCACCTGGTGGCGCTCGCAGGCGGGCAGGATGAAGTGCTCAATGCCCCGCTCACCCAGCCAGTAGTAGACCTGGTTGCAGGCCACGCGCCGCGGGCCAGCCAGGCGCACCGCCTCCGCCAGCTCGTCCTCATTGAAGTTTGAAACACCCCAGGCGCGGATCTTCCCCTGGCGCACCAGCTCCTCGAAGGCGGCGATGGTCTCGGCGAGCGGGTGCTCGCTGGGCCAGTGCAGCAGGTAGCAGTCCAGGTAGTCGGTGCGCAGCCGCCTCAGGCTTCGCTCGCAGGCGGCCACAGTCCCCTGACGTGAGGCGTTCTCCGGCAGCACCTTTGAAACCAGGAAGACCTCGGAGCGCCGCCCGGCGACGGCCTCGCCGACGATCTCCTCAACGCGGCCGTTGGCGTAGGACTCCGCAGTGTCGATGTGCGTCATGCCCAGGTCGAGTCCCCGCCGCAGCGCGGCCACCGCCGCCCGGGGGTCCTGCTCCATCCGCCAGGTCCCCTGGCCGATAACCGGGACCGAAACGCCAGTCCAGCCGAAGGCACGCCGGTTCACGCTCTTTCCATTTCCCCACGGCCAGGCATTCTCCCGCTGCGAGCACCGTGCCACCGCGGCTCGGTCCCGGTCCCGGCCAAGCACACCCCGGTCTCCCGCCGCAGCCGCAGACCGCGCTGTGCTAAAATCCTTCAGGGTACCCTGTCGCGGGCCCGTAGCTCAGTGGATAGAGCAGGGGACTCCTAAGCCTCTGGTCGGGGGTTCGATTCCCTCCGGGCCCGCCACCTTGCATCTAGTGCGGGACTTCACAATTTCACCCCCTTTCGATGTCACACGATCTCGTGATCACCGCCACCCCACCATCCCTGATCAACCTTTCAAGTCTCTTCCTCGGCGAGCAGACCAGTTCGATGGCAAGACTCGGTGGGGAACTGCCAATCAGCAAACGCGCTATCATAGCAGTACTGTGTACGAGCACCACACCGAGCCGCTGCTGCCGCGCCGGAAGTTCCTGCGCCGATTTATTCTGCATGCCCTGGCCGCCACGGGCGTGGTCGTCATCTCGCTGGGCCTGGGGATCATCGGATACCACGTCCTGGCGGGGCTGTCATGGCTCGACGCGCTGCTGAACGCGTCCATGATCCTGACCGGGATGGGCCCCGTGGATGTGCTGCGGACGGGAGAGGGGAAGCTGTTCGCGTCGTTTTACGCACTGTTCTCGGGGATTGTCTTTCTGGTCACAGCAGGCATCCTCGTGGCGCCGGTTGCGCACCGGCTGTTGCACCGGCTGCACCTGGAAGTCGGCCAGGGCGATGACTCGGGCCGCGGAGGCTAGTCCCCCTTGTTGCGGGGCCTGGTCCAGCGGCTGATGGAACAAGAATACTGCGCACACGGAGATCCTGGCACGATGATCCATCCTGGAGTCAATACCAAAGTTCGTTGAGATTCGGGAAGGCGCCGGCATGATCACGCCGCGCTCACCTCCCTCCCCATGGCTTGCTGTAGTGCTCGCCGGAGTTTCGGTAGCGCCCGATACCCGCGCATCCAACGCAGTCGAGGCTCAATATCCAGGAGGGCGGTCGCCCGCCAGCGCTGCTTGTGGTCGCTGGTTTTCCAGTAGTCCACTTTGCCGGTCCGCTGCTCCCCTTGAGCCAAGATGGATTCCAGCATGTTGGTGGTCTTCAGGCTCTGCCCCAGCTCCTCGAAGAGTCCCAGCCGATGCAGCGTGAGCGTCTCCTCCAGCCCTTCGGCCAGGCTCCGCGCCGCGCTGGCATTAATCCCCTGCAGCTCCCGCTGGAGAGCCATCAGTTGCCCCTTAGCCTCCGCATAGATCGGCTGCTCGTACGCCCGTTGCAGTTTGGCGCGCCAGGTTGCCTGCTGGCCCTTGGGCAGATAGGCCACCACGTTCTCTCGCTTATGCCACTGGCACCGCTAAACCTGGGCCGCTGCCCCGCATACCTCCTGCACCGCAGCCCGCAGCCCCTTGCTGCCGTCGATGACCACCAGCAGGCCCTGGTCAGCCCGCAGGCCGCGGGCCACCAGCTCCCGCAGGAAGGCCGCGCAGACCAGACGGTTCTCCGTCGCCGTCTGCACAAACCCCAACACCACTTTCTGGCCGCGGCTGGTGATCCCCAGGGCGATCACCAGCTCATCCGCCTGGAAGGTCTTGCCGTCGATCACCACCGCCACGAGGTCGTATCGCTCCAGGCGGCGCTCCTGCAGCTCGCGCAGCTTCCGGGCGCTGGCCCGGATGAAGCGCCGGGAGACCGACGACGCGCTCAGCCCGAACGCCTCGGGGAGGACTGCCGCACAATCCTGGTAGCGCCGGCAGCTCAGGCCCAGCAGGACCCGCCGCAGCACCCCCTCGTCCAGCTGGCGAGGCTGCTGCAGGCCCAGGTAGGTCGCCAGCGGGACGTCCGCCCTCGGCCCTGGTCCCGCACCCGCCTAGCACACACTCAGCCAAGAAATCTGCGGTCGCACGCATGAAATTGCAGAGAAAATCAGAATATACACTGAGGGCCAGCCGGGAACCCGAAATGGAAATCCCGGTTGAGAGATTCTGATGCGCAGGGTACGCACACCCGCTCGTCTGCTGCAGGGAGCGGTGTGGCTTTTGCCGGCCCTCCTCCTGGCCGCCGTCGGACGCCCGGTCTGGGCCCGGGAGGAGCACCTGGACATCCTCGTCGTCGGAGGCACCCCTGCCGGCATTGCCGCCGCGGTGGCGGCGGCGCGCTCCGGCCACTCCGTGGCGCTCGTGGAGGCGCGGCCGTTCCTCGGCGGCGTCCTCACTGGCGCGATGCTGAGCAGCTTCGACCTCAGCCGGGGCCCCGACGGCGGGGATTCTGTCGGCGGGATCTTCCATGAAGTCTATCGGGAACTCGGCCTGTCCTTCGACCCGCGGACGGCCCGCGTGCTCTTGCTCGAGCTCGTCCGGCGGGAGCCGGCGATCGACCTGCGCCTGGCGACCAGGGTACGCACGGTGCTCGTGGCGGAGGGCCGGGCCCGTGGGGCGGTCCTCGACGACGGGACGAAGATCCAGGCCAGGGTCCTGATCGACGCGACGGACGACGGCGACATCGCCACCGCCGCCGGCGCCCGGTACACCGTGGGCCGGGAGAGTTCGGGAGTCGACCGACTCACACAGGCGGCCACATTGATGTTCCGCCTGCGGAACGTGAGCTGGCCCGACATCGTCTCCTACCTCCGCCGCTACGAGAAACCCAGGCGGACCGGGGGAGTCTACGGCAGCCTCGCCTGGGGCTATCGCCGGATCGTCACCCAGTGGCGCTCACCCCACCCCGAGCGGATCGCGGCCTACGACCTCAACCTGAGTCGCCTCCCCGACGGGAGCGTCTGGGTCAACGCCCTGCAAATCTTCGGGCTGGACGGGACCGATCCGGCCTCCCGCCTCGATGGCTACCGCAGAGCAAAGAGGATCGTACCAGCGTTCGTGGCCTTCCTGCGCGAGCAGGCCCCCGGATTCGCCCGGGCTGCCCTGGTCGAAGTCGCCCCCGAGCTGTACATCCGGGAGACGCGACACGTCGAAGGGCTCTACACGCTCACAGCCCGCGACGTGATCCGTCAGCGTCACTTCTGGGACCGCATCGCCGCCGCGGCCTACGCCCTGGACCTGCATCCCTACCACCCAGGTTGGATCAACCCGTACCCGCCGAGGCGCTTCTACTTCACCGTGCCGCTACGGAGCCTGGTCGTGCGCGATGTCGACAACCTCTTCGTCTGCAGCCGGGCCTTCTCGGCCACGTACCAGGCGGCGGGGGCTGCGCGCGTGGTCCCGGTGACAATGGCGCTGGGGCAGGCAGCGGGTATTGCCGCCAGCGTGAGCATCGAGGCTGCCGTGTCGGCCCACGCGCTCCTGCGCCGCCATGACCTGGTAGCCCTGGTCCAGTGGCGGCTCCAGGCCTCCGGGGCGCGCATCAGCCACCCCGCCCAGGTCCCGCGCGCGCCGGTGCGGATACTCCGCCCGGGGGGACCGTGGTCCGGGCAGCACCCCTGAGCTCCCGGGACGCCCCTCAGGCCACCACGCGGGCCAGGTCCTGCGCCAGATGCGGGGCGGCGATGCAGCCCGTGTTCCAGTCATGGTGGGTTGCGAGCCCGGATGTGCTCGGCCCTGGCGCCTAATACTTTCGATCGCTCGGGAATAAGACGCCCGTCCTTAGTCCAGGCGACTTCCACGAAGAAGCCTTCCTTGCCGGAGACAAAAGGCCAGCACCGGTTGAAGACGGGCTCGGGCTCCCTGCGATCCACTCCGAAAACCCGGGCGATGTAGTGGGCGGGGTTCCACCCCTCCAAAGGATCCCACGAATGCCGTCTTGGGATACGGACTTCGGATCACGTCGCCGGCGGCAAAAATGCTGGCGTGCTTCCTGCTCCTGAACGTCGTCGGATCCACGTCGATAAAGGGAGAGTCGACGCCGGATTCCTCGAGGAAGAATGGCCCCTTTGCCGTAGGGATGACGGAAGCCAGGTCATTTCGCTGCCGTTCTCCCCTGTCCGAGAGCGGTTCCGGCCGCGGGGGTCGAATTCCATCACTTTGAAGCTCGGATTGTAGGCGATCCTCCGTTCAGTCAGCAGGTTCCTCCAGAGGTCGGCCATAGACGGCGGCTGCGGTCGATCGTTGGCATCGAGGATGACGATCTCGGCTCTGACGCCCATCTTCTTCCAGAACTCGTCAATGAGCGCGGCGACCTCATAAGGGCCAGGCGGGCACTGTAGGGAGGTGGCGGAACGTTGAGGACAAACGCTCCACCACCAAATCCTTCCACCGTGCGCTTCAACTGGATCGTCCCGGGCCACGTCCAGGCATGCTGATTCAGGCCGGAATTCTCCAGCAACCCCACGATTTCGTCTTCGGCCGGGACCATCCCCGTAGCCACCACCAGGATGTTGTAGTCCACAGATCCCATGGACGTGATCAGACGGTTCTCGGCGGGTCGGATGGCCGTCACCACAGCCCGGATGATCTTCCCGCCATCGCGCATAAGTCCGCCGAACCCGACCGTCATGTTGGCAACGTTTTCGAGCCCCACGACATGATCGACGCGCGAGGGACCAGAAACGTAGCCGGGATTCCGCTCAATGACCACGACCTCGATCTCCGGCGCCAGCTTGCGCAAGCTGCGGGCGCACACCGCCCCGCTGATACCTCCGCCCACGCAAGCAGCCCTGTCGCAAACGCCATGAGCAGCCCCACCACCTCGCTGGAATCGTAGCGGAGGTACGGCGCGGCAGGCAGCACGGGCACCTGCACTGTGACCATGAGGATGAACGCGGCCGCTGCCAGCACGCTGATGAGCACCACCATCCGGGTCTGCCGCATCGCTCGCATCTCCTTCCGATGCTTCAGGGTCCGGGACGCCTTTTCCTCTCAAGTCAATGGCCCCTGCTATAGCCGGAGGTTCCAGACCGTGTCCAGGGAGGCGCCGTTATTTCCCCAAGCCCAGAGGCCAGGGCTGGGGAAATGCCAGCAGCATCAGCGCCGCGCCCAACAACGCCAGGTTCTTGGTGAAGTTCACCATCTGGATCGCCTTCTGCATGGGATCCTGCACGGCCCAGAAGTCGTGCATCCAGAACGTGACCGGGATGAAGAAAGCAGCCAGCGCCACCACACCCACCACCGGGTAGACGCCCAGCAGGATGCTCAGCCCGCCGACCAGCAACAGGACGCCGGTCACGATCGTAAGCAGCTTCGGCGCCGGCACGCGCTTGCTGGCGGCGTAGGCGCTCAGCATCTCCAGTCGGGTGAAGTGGTTAAAGGCATTAAACAGGTAGTACACGCCGAGAATGATCCGGCCCGCCAAGAAGGCTACTTCCATGACGTAGGCCCCTCCTTTCTGCAAACCGCTTAGGTGTTTTCAGAATTTCAAAAATATGGAAATCACCCTCGCAAGAAAAGTCACCTCCCTTCCCGCGCCCAGGCCTCCATGACCCGCGCCAGGAGGGCTCGGTCCAGGCGGAAGAAGTGGTAGGCGCCCTCCTTGCGCACCTGCATCAGCCCGCACTCCTGCAGGACCCGGAAATGGTGGGACAGCGCCGGGGCGCTCAGGGGGAACAGCTTCGTCAGGTCCCGGCAGGCCACTTCGCCCCGGTTCATCAGGACGCGGACAATTTGATATCGCGTGGAATCACCCAGCGCGCGAAAAATCCGCACCATGCGACGACGCGGCAGCGCTGATATGCCCTTTAGCATTTCGAAAATCATTTAAATCCTACGCGAGCCGGCACGCCGCGTCAAGGCCACACCCCTCGGACCCCCGGGCGAGACCCCTGCCCAGCCGGGTGGCTACTAGTCTTTCCGGTCAATGCGGGTGACAGTGGCGCAGGATGTGGGGACGCTCCAGACCGTGGGCCAGCATGAGGTCCTCGTCGCCGAGGACCTGCGCCGTGGGCCCCTGGGCGACCA
Organism: Armatimonadota bacterium; assembly: GCA_031459715.1. Taxonomy (NCBI): domain Bacteria; kingdom Bacillati; phylum Candidatus Sysuimicrobiota; class Candidatus Sysuimicrobiia; order Candidatus Sysuimicrobiales; family Candidatus Humicultoraceae; genus Candidatus Humicultor; species Candidatus Humicultor tengchongensis. The sequence goes on from JAVKIA010000003.1 coordinate 87,402, forward strand.
CCCTGCCGCCGTCCAGGAGGATTACCCGCGGGCAGACCGCCACCACCAGCTCCAGGTCGTGGGTGGCGATGACCTGTGTCACCGGCAGCCCCTGCAGCAGCACCACCAGCTCGCGGCGGCCACGGGGATCGAGCCCGGCGGATGGCTCGTCCAGCGCCAGGATGCGAGCCTCACACGCCAGCAGGCCGGCCAGGCAGACGCGACGTTTCTCTCCCTGGCTGAGGTGCCAGGGATGGCGCTCCTCGAAGCCGACGAGACCCACGCGCGCCAGCGCCCGGCGCACGTCAGCTGCGAGAGCCGCCTCCGGCTTGCCCAGCTGCCGCGGGCCGAAGGCCACATCTTCCCCCACGGTGGGACAGAACAGTTGATCGTCCGGATCCTCGAACAGCAGGCCGACCTGGGCCCGGATCGCCGGCAGGTGGGGCTCGACCACCGGCACGCCGAAGATCCAGACGGCGGGCGTCTGCGGCGGGTGCTCAGGCAGCAGACCGTTGAGGTGCCACAGGAGCGTGGACTTCCCGGCCCCATTGGGGCCAACGATACCAACCCGTTCCCCCTCCGCAATGGAGAAACTCACGTCATACAGCGCCTGCGTCCCGTCGCCGTAGCGGTAGCTGAGGTGGCGCACCTCCAGGGCGTTCACGTCTTCCACCCGCGCGCACACATGGCGGCGTAGATGCGCTCCGCACGCGTCGACGTGCGCAGGAACAGGTGGCCAATCACAGTGGCGGACGACCGCCAGGTAAACCACCGGTTTGGGGAGAAGGTGCGGCTGAGCCGTGCCCGCTGCATCCGGCCCATCTCCTCCACGAGAACGAAAAGGTAGCGGTAGAGCAGTGCCAGGGCGGTCGCCAGCAGGGGCGGCACGCGGAAGCGCGAGAGCGCGCGGAGCACCCCGGAGAAAGGCGTGGTTGCCCCCAGCATAACCACGGCGCCCAGGGACAGTGTGCTCTTGGTAAGGATGGCCAGGAAGACGCGAAGGCCGTCGGGCTGCAACAGCGCCAGAAGGGCAACCCCGAGGGCGAAGGGTTCAACGGCCAGGAGGCGTCTGCCCAGACGGCTCAAAGGCACCCTGGAGACCAGGGCCGCCACCAGCAGCGCCAGGCCCGCGAAGGCGTAGGCGGGCCAGGCGGCGCGCGGCAGCGCCACCACGGTCAGGACAAACGCAACGGCAAGCACCAGCTTTACCGCGGGCGACAGCCGGTGAATGGGGCTCGAGCCAGGATGGTAGGGATCACCCAGAGCGTGGTGCACTGTCGTGCGAGCTCCCCGGAGGCCGGCCGGAGCCGGCGGTGCCCCGCGGTACCAGGACGATGGCCAGCAGGTAGGCCAGGCCAAAGGCCACCACGGTGCCGATCCCTCCGGCGATGGCCGTTGACGCGGCAGGGGAGCCAACGCCCGCGAGGGCGTAGTCGGCCAGAGGCGAAGAGGCCGCCGGAGAGGCGGCGGCCTTATGGGCAAATCCCAGCCGCCCAGCCACCGCCTCCAGCCCGTCTGGCCACTCCGAGGCCAGGGGAGCGACGAAGATGACCAGGCCGAGGGTCACCAGGAGGCCGTACCCGGCCAGAGTGCGTCCGATCCACTCACCCGGCCCCGCCCGGTCGAAAAGTAGCTCCGGGCGGGCAGTGGCGATTACGGCGACGACCAGCGTGGTGATCAGGGCCTCCCCCACACCGATCAGCATGTGGACGCCCGCCATAGCCGGGAAGGCAACCTCCCAGGCCACCGTTCCCGAAAGCGCGAGCTGCCCGGCGCAGGTGACCGCAGCAGCCACCGTGGAACACCACGCGCCAAAGGCCACGCCGGCCAGCCGGGCACGCAGACCGCCGCCCAGGAGGCGGGAGACTCCCCGGTAGAGGGCGTAGCCCAGCAGCGATGCCACTAACGCCATGTTGAAGATGTTGGCCCCCAGCGCGGTGATGCCGCCATCGGCAAAGAGGAAGGCCTGCAGGATCAGGACGGACGACATGACCAGGACGGCCGCGCTGGGGCCGAGGAGCACGGCAGCCAGCACCGCCCCGATGAGGTGCCCCGATGTACCGCCGGCGACGGGGAAGTTGAGCATCTGCGCTGCAAAGATGAAGGCCGCGGCCACGCCGACGAGCGGCACCGCGCGGTGCGGCAGGGTGCGCCGCACCGTTCGCAGGGCCAGGCCCAGGCCGGCTGCGGCCAGCACACCGCCGGCGATCGCCGTGGGGGTGTCCAGAAACCCGTCAGGAATGTGCATGCGCCGGTCTCCTCACGCCGGGAGCTCCTTCCCCGCAGTGGTCACACTGAGCCGCCCGTGCTTGACGCCCCTGGTCGCCGCCAGGCGATCGGCAACCGCCTTCACCTCGCCGGCCCGGCCGCGTACGGCCAGGACCTCCAGGCAATGCCGCCGGTCCAGGTGCACGTGCAGCGTGGAGATGATCAGGTGTGGATGGTGGTGCTGAATGTCCGTAAGCAGGGCCTGTACGCCCCGGCGGTGGTGATCGTAGATTAGGGTGATGGTGCCTACGATCGGGTGATTCCCGCGCTGCGCGCGGTGATCGACCAGCTGCGCTCGCACCATGTCGGCCACGGCTCGGGAGCGGCTTCGGTAGCCTTTCGCCCTGGCCATGGCGTCCAGTTGCGCTACCAGGGCGGGAGGCATCGAAAGGCTGAAACGTCGCAGCATAGAGGATTTGGTGCTACTTTCTTCTAAAATCGTAGCACCGCTTCCGTGCGGCGTCAACCGGTGCCCGGCGGAGTCGGATTGAGTACACTGAAGGTGCCAGGGCCGGCCTGGTCAGATGCGTGCTGCGGTGGACGACGTGCCAGAGAAGCAGGAACAAAGGGGGGCGCCACGGCCCGCCAGCACGGTGGTCGTCGTGGCGGACTCTGCGACCGATCCTCCCGACGAGCTGGTGCGCCAGCTGGGCATCCTCCTGGTTCCTATCTACATCCGCTTCGGCGAGCAGCTGTACCGGGACCGCGTGGACATCAGCGTGGCGGAAGTGGCCGCCCGCCTGGCCCGCGGCGAGCTGGCCAAGACCATCAACCCCGGGCCGGCGGACTATCTGCGGGCGTTCCGCCAGGTCCTGGAGCGGGACCCCCAGGCCAGCATCCTGTGCTTTACCATCTCTGCCCGGCTGAGCGCGTCCTATCAGTCGGCCCTGGTCGCCAGGAACCTGATCAACGCCTCCACTATCCACGTGGTGGACACCACGGCAGGGAGCCTGGCCAGCGGCTGGCTGGTCATAGAGGCGGCGCGGGCGGCCCGGCGGGGGGAGTTGCCCCAACAAATCTTGCAACGTACCGAGGCCATCGCCAGGAGCTTGCGCTTCTACGCGCTGGTGGACAACCTGCGCTATCTCTACCATGCGGGACGCATCGGGCACGCGCAGGCGGCGCTGGGGACGCTGCTGGACATCAAACCCATCCTCACCCTGCGGGAAGGGGAGGTGGTGCTCGCGGAGCGGCAGCGGGGGCAGCAGCGGGCGCTGCAGCGCCTGGTGGCCCTGGCCTGCGAGGGGATCGAAGGACAGGCGGTCAAGTGCGCGGTGTTCTACACTGGGGCGGAGGCTCCGGCACAGGCGCTGGCAGCGGAGCTAGGCCGGCGCCTGCACCTGGACGAGCTTCTGGTGGCTCACGCGGGGCCGGTCATCACCGCCAGTGTGGGCCCCGGCCTGGTTGGCTTCGCCCTCTTCACCGCGGCTCTCGAAGACCTCAGAAGGGAGGCACCGTATGGCTGACGCGTTCACCCGACTCCTCCTGGTTGTGCTGGGCTATCTCCTGGGCTCCTTTCCGGCCAACTACCTGGCCGCCAGGGTGGCGGCCGGTGTGGACCTGCGCACCGTGGCCAACGGCAACATCGGTGGCATGAACACCATGCGCAATGTGGGCTTCCTGCCCGGCCTGGTGGGCACGCTGCTGGACATGGCCAAAGGGGCACTGGCGGCGTACCTGGGTAACCGCGCCGTTCCGGGATGGGGCTGGATCTCCGGGGCCCTGGCTGTCGTGGGGCACAACTGGATGCTTCCGCTGAAGTTCGCCGGCGGCAAGGGCGTGGCCACTACCGCAGGCATGCTCCTGGCCCTCGACCCCCGGGTCATCCTCACCTGGGCGCTGGTCGCCGCCGTGGTGATCCTGGTGGTGCGTGACTCCTACGCGGGTGCGGGGACCGCCTACGCCACCCTCCCCCTGGTAGCGTGGAAGTTCGCCGGAATCCCTGAGGCCTTCTGGGGCGGGCTCCTGGTCGGCGGTGCCTGCCTGCTTAAGCTGCGTCCCGACCTGCGGGCATTTCGCTCCGGCCGGCGGGTCATCTTCTGACCGGGGATGCTGCTGACCGGGTCGACGTTTGCACGCCTGCTGGCCTCCGGGGCTCGCAGGCTGGCGGCGTACCGCGAGGAGCTCAATGCCATCAACGTCTTCCCGGCGCCTGACGGCGACACCGGGGACAATCTGGTCGCCACGGCCAGTGCCGCCAGCCACGCCCTGGAGCAGTGGCCCCAGCCCGACCTCGGCCGCGCGGCTGCGGCGGCGGCGGAGGCGGCCTTCCAGGAGGCGCGAGGGAACTCCGGCTTGATCCTTTCGCAGATCCTCAAGGGGTTTGCCCAGGCCTTCAGCGGTCTGGAGGAGGCCAACACCCAACAGGTCGCCGATGGCTTCCGTCGCGCCCGGGACGCCGCCTACGCCGCCATGGTGCGCCCCGTCGAGGGCACGATGCTCACTGTCATCCGCGAGTGTGGCGAGAGGGCCGGCCAGGCTGCGGCCAGCGATTCAACCCTGGGTGAGTTCTTCGCCGCCATGGTGCAGACGGCTCAGCAGGCCGTGGCCAGTACCCCGGACCTCCTCCCCGCGCTGCAACGTGTGGGGGTAGTGGACGCCGGGGCGCAGGGACTGGCCTGTTTCCTGGAGGGGATGTGGGAGGCGCTCGGCGACCACCCGCTCCCCCTGCGCCCTCCCGTCGCCGCTCCAAACCCTCACGCCCTTCCGCCCCTGACCGCCCGCCCCTATGACCTCGAACTCTCCCTGCGCCTGCGGGACCGTCCCGCCGCGCTGCTCGACGCGCTGGCGGCGCAGGCGGAAAGTGTGGTCCTCACCGGAAGCCCCGAGCTCACCCGGATCCACCTGCACGCGGACGACCCTACGGCGATTCTGCGCCTCTGCCTGGACTACGGGACCCTGGTGGAGGCGCGGATCCGGGATATGCGGGAGCAGCACGCCGAGCTGCTGCGCCGCTACGGCGAGGAACCGCTGCCCCTGCGCCGCGCCAAGGTCGACGCCGCTGTAGTCAGGACTCCAGTGATTGTCCTGGCCTCCGGGGAGGGTTTCGCCGTCCTCTTCCGCAGCCTGGGCGCGGCGCAGGTGATCGACGCGGCGCAGGCCAGCGCGGAACGGCTGCAGGTGGCGATCGGGGAGGCGGGGACGGAGGAGGTCATCCTGCTCCCCAACGACCCGGCGCACCTGCCTCTCTGCGCCCTGGTGCAGGAGCGGGCGACCAAGCCGGTGCGCGTTGTACCCACGCGGACGCAGCCGGAAGGCGTGGCCGCCCTGCTGGCCTGGCGACCGCACGCCGCGGGGGAGGAGAACTCTCTACGGATGGCGGAGGCGGCAGTGTCGGTGCGCACAGGGACGGTGGCTTCCTCCGAAGGGAGGTTCCGGGGATCTGCGAGCGGGGAGGAGGTAGCCAGCTCTTACTCCCTGGAGGAAGTCACGCTGGCGGTCCTGCAGAAACTCCGGAAAGGGGGAGGGGAGGTGATGACCCTCTACCCCGGGGTTGAGATGGACCAGACCGCTGCCCACCAGCTGGCCGGCCAGGTGCGCCGCCGGTTCCCGGACGCGACGGTCGAGGTTGTCCCCGGCGGCCAGCCTGAGTCTGTGCTCATCGTCTCCGTGGAGTGATCTTCCGGTCTACGTCTGCCCGGGTGCCGCGGTAGGCGCCGGGGTACTCCATCTTGAGGGACGTCACCGCTGCGGCGAAGCGGCAGGCCTCTTCCGGATCGGTCTCCAGCCTCCTGGCCACATAGGCGGCGAAGCAGGTATCACCGCGGCCGGTGCGGCCCCGGACTTGCCGCGGTGCGAATGGCGCCTCGAAGAACGTCCCCCCGGCATAGACCAGGACACCGCGGGCATGGGTGAGCACGACCTCCCGCGGACCCAGGGCGGCCAGCGCCCGCGCCGCCATCCGCAGGTCGGCGGTGCCTGTCAGCGCCTCCGCCTCGGCGTCGTCCGCCTTGAGAAAGGTGACGGAGGCCAGGTCGGCAGCCCTGGTTGGCCAGTCCCGGGTAACCAGGGTCTCCCCCTCGGGGACGCGGGCGAACCCCTGCGCATCCGGACCCACGGGTCCCTGTGCTGACAGCAGGCGCACCAGCTCACCCGGCACCTCTCCCGCCATCAGCGGGGTGATGATGGTCACGCGGCTCTCGATGGAGGGGATTTCCTCCGGGGTGAAGGGGCCGGCGAACCCCAGCAGCCGGCAGATGCGGCGGTCCATGCTCGCATCCGGGTAGATGTTCTCTATCCCCGTGGTTCGCGCGGCGGCAGAGGCATGCACGCTGATCCCCTCGGCGCGCAGCTCATCCAGGAAGACAAAGTCGTCCGGGTGCAGCTTTGTCACCACGGCCACCGCGTAACCGAGCCGCCGCAGGGCCAGCGCACCATAGTAGACGCCTCCCCCGGAGGCGGACTCGACGACGCCCGGGAACACCAGCCGGTCCCGGGCGAAGTGCCCGATCAAGACCACGTCAACGCCCACGCCGTGCCACCTCCTGGTTTCGTGCTACTCACCTTCGCCGGGCGACCCGCGAGCTCCCTGGGACAACCTCAGTGAGATCCCGCCCCGGGGGCGCGCGGTGGGACAGGCGCAGAGAACGGAAGGGCTCCACCCACTGCACTAAGGGCTATCTGCCGGGAAAGTACGGTTGCGCAAGCGAAGCCGAGGGGGTAGGATTCTGGTAGTTACCGGTCATGTCCAGAACAACCCGCACCCCACAGCGCACCTTGGATGGGCGAGCCCCGATTCCGCTGCACCGGCAGCTCCGCGACGCCCTGGTCCGGGAAATCGCCAGGGGTCGCTACCGTCCCGGCGAGCGCATCCTTTCCGAACGCGAACTCTGCCTGCGCTATGGCGTCAGCCGCACCACCGTCCGCCAGACAGTCAACGACCTGGTCCACAGCGGGCAGTTGGTCCGCGTCCCCGCCAAAGGCACGTTCGTTGCGACTCCCAAGATCGAGCAGGATCTGGCACAGGTGAGTCGGTTCTCCGAGACCGTAGCCGCGGCGGGGCGGACGCCGACGATTCGTGTTCTGACCACGTCCCGGGGCCCGGCCTCTGAATCGGCACGGCGCGGGCTGGAGCTGAGCGCGGAGGACGAGATTGTCCGCATCGACGTGCTGGGCGCTGCCGACGACGAGCCGCTGGCGCTGTACCGTGTACACCTGCCCGCCGTCTGGGGAGCTACGGCGGCGCAGGAGCTGCGCGAGGCGGAGGCGGCCGGCGGCGCACGCTTCGACATGATCCTGCAGCACCTGAAGCGCGTCTATGACCTCGCCCCAGCGTGGGCCATGCAGCGGTATGAAGCGACGACCGCCGGCACCGCTGCCGCCGCTTTGCTGGGTATCGCTCCCGGTGCAGCGGTATTCACCAGTACACGCATCATCTATACAGGGGAAGGGGTGCCTGTCGAGTACGACGAGGTCCTGTACCGGGGCGACCGGTACCGCTTCACCATCCGCCGTGCCTACACCATCTGAAGGACCCGGCCTGCGACACCGGCACCCCGACCAGACGGCCGGATGGAAGTGGTGGAAAGACCGAAGATAAATCCCTGAATCCGGAAAGGGGGGAGCACTGGTGACGCGCAAGCAGGGAGGGGGAATGCTCGCCGCAGCACTCCTGCTGGCGGCTACGGTGCTGCCGGCGGGAGCTCAGCAGACGCTGGTCTTCGTGTTGGACACGGAGGCCTTCCGCAAGGTGGAGGCGGAGGCCATCGCCCAGGACCTGCGGGCGATCGGGGTCAACGTCGAGGTTCGCGTCTGGGAACGTACTGCCCTCATCGACCGCATCCGGGCTGGTGAGCGGCAGGCCTACTTGACAGATTGGGGCAGCGCCTTCTTCGATCCCTTTGACCTGGCGGTCCCCAAGTTGAAGACAAAGGACCGGGGGAACTACTCCTTTTACTCCAACCCGGAGGTCGACCGCCTGCTGGAGGTGGGAAGCACGGGGACCGATGCCGCACGGCGGCGGGACGCCTACTTCAGGGTGCAGGAGATCCTCTTCAATGACGCCCCCTGGATCTTCGGCTACTTCCGTGAGGAGGCCCAGGCGGCGTCGGTCCTGGTGGAGAACTGGGAGCCAGCCATGGACAGCCGGATTAACCTGCACGACGTGCGCCTGACGCGGGGCAGCGTCATCGTGGTGGCCATGAACACTAACAGCATCATCACCCTCGACCCGGCCATGCACCGCGACCGGAAGACCGAGACCGTTATCCGCAACATCTTCGACGGCCTGGTCACCCGGACGACCCGCGACCGGGTGGTTCCCGAGCTTGCCACCGCCTGGACTCAGCCCAGCCCTACGGTCTACGAGTTCACCCTGCGCCCTGGACCCACATTCCACAACGGTGACCCGGTCACGGCCGACGACGTCCTCTTCACCTTCGATCGCATCCTCAGGGAGGGTGCCGTCGGCGGCCAGAGCAGCCCGCGCAAAGGCCTTCTCGGCCCCCTGCAGAAGGTGGAGAAGGTCGGCGAGGATAGAATCCGCTTCACGCTGGCTCAGCCTTTCCCTCCCTTCCTCCAGGCGCTGGTGCACTTCCAGATCGTCCCCATGAGGTACATCCGGCAGGTGGGGGACAGAGCTTTCGCGGAACGTCCCATTGGCACAGGCCCCTTCCGTTTCGTGGCCGGAGCGCTTGACTCCCAGATCGTCCTGCAGCGTTACGACCGGTACTACGGTGGCTCCTCCGCCCTGCCCCCGGTGGGGGTGGCACCAGCTGCAGGCGCGGTCTTCCGCATGATGCCCGAGCCAGCCACGCGGGTGGCCGCGCTGAAGGCAGGCGAGGTGCACATCGTAGAGGACCTGCCCATCGATCTGCTCCCGGACCTGGAGCGCGATCCAAAGGTTTACGTGAAGACCACGCAAGGGACACGTGTCTACGCCGTGGAACTCAACAACGCACGGCCACCCTTCAACAACGTCAGGGTGCGGCAGGCCATGAACTACGCGGTGAACTGGGAGGCGATCCTGAAGAATGTCTACCGTGGCTACGCCCGGCGCCTGGCCACCGTGTTCCTGCCCAGCGGGTTCGGTTACAACCCCGACCTGAAGCCCTACCCCTTCGACCAGAACAAAGCGCGGCAGCTCATCCGGGAGGCCGGGTTTACGGTGCGCTGAGCTAGGGAGGCGCGGCCGCTGAGCCCTCACGCCAGCGGCCGCGCCGATGTATCCATGCGGGGTCTGGTCATCCTCCGCCGCATCCTGGCCACGATCCCTCTAATGATGGGAGTCGCCGTCGTGGTTTTCGTGGTCATGCGCCTGATCCCCGGCGATCCTGTGGACATCATCATCGGCCAGGGCGGAGTAGCCACTCAGCAGGACCTGGACCGCCTGCGCCAGGAGTTTCACCTGGATCAGCCCCTGCTAACGCAGCTGGCGCTCTTTGTGAGGGATGTGGCGCGGGGAGATCTGGGCACGTCCTTCGTCAAACGCCGCCCGGTCACCCGTGTCCTGCTGGACGCCCTGCCCGCCACCATCGAGCTGGCGGTAGCCGCCCTCCTCCTTTCCCTCCTGGTCGCCTTGCCCATCGGCATCCTCTCGGCGACCCGCCAGTCGTCACTCCTGGACCGCTTCAGCATGGCCGGCGCCTTCCTGGGAATTTCCATGCCGGCATTCTGGCTGGGCATCATGCTCATCCTGCTGCTGGCGGTACGGCTGGACTGGCTGCCAACCTCGGGCCGGATCGGCTTCACCGCTGCTCTCCGGCCTGTGACCGGGTTCTACCTCCTGGACAGCGTGCTCACGGGGAACTGGATCGCGCTGGGGGACAGCCTCCGGCACCTGTTCCTCCCGGCGCTCACGTTGGGGTCAGGGCTGATGGCGGTTATCGCCCGGGTGACGCGCGCCAGCATGGTGGAAGTCCTCCGGGAGCAGTACATCCTCGTGGCCCGTTCCAAGGGGTTGGCGGAGCGCGCCGTCGTCCTGCGACACAGCCTTCGCAATGCGCTCATCCCCACGGTCACCGTTGTTGGCCTGCAGGCCGGTGTCTTACTGGGCGGCAACATGATTGTGGAGACCGTCTTTGGCTGGCCGGGGATGGGGCGCGTGGTGGTAGAGGCCATCTTCAGCCGTGACTACCCTTTGGTACAGGGGGCAGTAATGTTCTATACGCTCATTTTCATCGTGGCCAATCTGATGGTGGACATCCTGTACACGTATCTCAATCCGCGCATTGAGGCGTAGGTAGAAGCCATGGCCCAGGCGGCGACACTCCTGCTGGCCCCTCGCCCCCGACGCGGAGGCGTGACCGACTTCTTCCGCCGCCTGGGCAGGCATCCTACCGCCGCCGCCGGGGGCGTCATCCTATCCGTCTTCGCCGCGGTGGCCTTCCTCGCTCCGACCCTCACCCCCGCCGATCCCAATCAGGCCGCGCTGGTCCACCGCCTGGCCCCGCCGGGCTACACCACCCCCGACGGCTCACGTTTCCACCTGGGCACCGATCAGCTGGGGCGGGACATCCTCTCGCGCATCATCCTGGGCGCCCGCGTCTCGCTGCTGGTAGGCGGCCTGACCACTGCCATCTCCCTGCTCCTGGGGCTGACCCTAGGCATGGCGGCGGGGTTCTTTCGCGGGAGCTTCGACATGGTTGTGTCGCGCTTTGCCGATGTGCTCATGGCCTTCCCCTACCTCATCTTCGCCATCGGCGCCATGGCCGTCCTGGGGCCGGGTTTCTGGAACCTGATCCTGGCTCTGTCCTTCAAGGGGTGGGTGGAATTCTTCCGCCTAGTCCGCGGGGAGACTCTGGTGCAGCAGACACGGGACTACGTGGAGGCAGCACGGGCTCTGGGAGCGCCCTCTGCCCGTATCATCCGTCGGCACATCGCCCCAAACATCATCCACACCAGCCTCGTCCTGGCTACGTTGCGGCTGGGATCCTTCATCGTCCTGGAGGCTTCCCTCTCCTTTCTCGGTCTGGGGATCCCTCCGCGCATTCCCGCCTGGGGCTCAATGGTCGCCGATGGCCGAGAGGTCCTGCTCACCGCCTGGTGGGTCTCCACCTTTCCGGGCCTCGCCATTGTCCTGCTCGTGCTTGCCGTCAACCTATTCGGTGAAGGGACGCGGGACATCCTCGACCCGCGCCTGCGGGTGGACTGATGTGGCTCGGCCGGTCATTGGCATCACGGTGCACACGCGGACGCAGCCGGGGCAGCCCCCGGCCGTCGACGTGAGCGCTGCGGCGGCGCAGGCGATCCAGGCGATCCTCGACGCCGGCGGCCTGCCAATCGTCCTCCCGCCGTTGGAAGAGGCCATCCCGGAACTGATGGAACGCCTTGGAGGCATCCTGCTGACCGGTGGTGGACGCCTCCCCCCCGGGACCTTCATGACGGGCCGGCCCGCTCCCACACTGGAAGCCATCAATCCCGGACGGTACGCTTTCGAGCGGCAGCTCATCCGCGCGGCCATCGCGCGGGGGATTCCGCTCCTGGGTATCTGCCGGGGGATGCAGATGATCAACGAGACGCTGGGCGGACGCCTGATCCACAACATCGTCGCCGCCCTCCCTCATGCTCTGCAGCACTACCAACGGGCCCCTGGGTGGCGTCCCTCACACACCATCAGCATCGCGCCGGATTCGCGGTTGGCGGAGATCGTGGGGGGGATGCAGGCCGAGGTCAATTCATTTCACCGCCAGGCTGTAGCCAACCCGGGCAGCGGACTGCGCGTAACCGCTCTCGCTCCCGACGGCGTGGTGGAAGCAGTCGAGAGCGGGTCCGGGTTTGTTCTTGGTGTGCAGTTCCACCCAGAGAAGATGGTCAACCGACAGGCGCGCTGGCGACGGATCTTTCGGGCGCTGGTCGCAGCCGCACTGGTCGAAGGAGGATCCTGATGGAAAGTATGACCCTGCTGTCGCCTACCGGTCACCTGGGGTTCACCCCCATCGAGGAGGCCAGCTTCTACACTGGCGTGGCTCGTCGGCCGGACGCCTTGATTGCCGACTCCGGGAGCTGCGACATCGGCCCATTCCCCCTGGGCGCGGACAGCCAGCACAGCCCCCTGGAGTGGCAGCGGCATGATCTGGAGATCATGCTCGTGGAGGCTCGCCGCCTGGGTGTGCCCATGATCATCGGATCGGCGGCGGACACCGGCACCAACCGTGGCGTCGATCTGTTCGTCCACCTCATCCAGGAGATCGCCGACCGCCACGGCCTTCCCCCCTTCCGCCTGGCGGCGATCTACGCCGAGATCTCGCGCGACGAGCTGCTGGCGCGGCTGAGGCGAACCCGGGTGACAGGGTTGGGGGGTCGCGCCGACCTGACGCCTCAGGACGTGGAACGGACCGATCGCATCGTGGCCATGATGGGCGTGGAGCCCGTAATGCGGGCGCTGGATGAAGGAGCGGAGGTTGTCATCTGCGGCCGCTCCTGCGATGACGCCATCTACGCGGCTCTCCCCCTACGTGCCGGCTTCCCCAGAGCCCTGGCCTTCTACCTGGGAAAGGTGCTGGAGTGCGCGTCGCTGTGTGCCGAGCCCTTCATGGCCAAGGAGACCGTAGTCGGTACCATCACGGCGGAGGCCGTGGAATTTGAGCCGATGCACCCGCAGCAACGCTGCACGCCGGCATCTGTCGCCAGCCACAGCCTCTACGAACGCGTGGATGCATTCTTCCACGCCATCCCCGGTGGGACACTCGACCTGCGGGGATGCATCTACGAAGCCGTGGACGACCGCCGCACACGCGTCCGCGGAGCCCGCTGGATTCCCGAGCCAATCTACGCCGTGAAGCTGGAAGGGGCGGGCAAAGTGGGCGAGCGGGCCATCGGGGTCGCCGCCATCCGCGACCCCATGGCTATCGAGTGCCTAGAGACCGTCCTGACCTGGGCGCGGCAGAAAGTCGCCGAGCGTCATGGACCTCCCTCGGAGCAGACGTACCAGGTGTTCTTCCACGTTTACGGCAGAGACGGAGTCATGGGGGACTGGGAACCCCGGCGCGACGCCATCCCGCACGAGGTCGGTATAGTCATCGAAGCGCTGGCCCCAACCCTCGATCAGGCTGTGGAGGTCGCTACCTTGGCGCAGCGCAACATCTTCTTCGCCCGCTTCCCCGGCGCGCGGGGTACGGGAGGGGTGGCCGCGCTCCCGTTTGATGAGATCCTTCCCGCCCGTCCGGGTTACAGGTGGACGATTAACCACCTCCTTCCCCTGGATGACCCCCTGGAGCTGTTTCCCATTCGCCATGTGCAGGTGGGCGGTGCCGCCCCTGTGGGGAGCGGACGATGACCAGACTAGTGGATCTGGCCACAACAATACGCAGCAAGAACGCCGGGGTGGACAACGTGACCTTCGACATCATCTTCGCGGATGAGCGGGCATACCGCCGGGCCGTCGCCAGCGGGGTCCTCACCCGGGAGAGCGTGGCCCGCCTGTACGGCGTGCCCGTCGAGGACGTCACCCACTTTCACTACGTGGACGCCGCGCGGGCGATCAAGTTCACCCTGCGCCGGCGGAGTGCCAGTGGCTCCCCGGGAGAAAGCGATGTCTTCGGTTCGCAGCAGTACCCTCCGCTGTTCGACGTCGAAATCCCGGACGATACGGCCCTGCAGCCGGCGGATGCCCTGGGCGCAGAACTCCGCCAGCGCCTGGTGACGGCGCTAGGCGATCCCAAGCGCCATCAGCTGGCCCACATCGCTGTGCTGGATGTGGCCATGGCCGTGCGTGAGGCGCTGGAGCGGCGGGGCGCCCCCGAAGCGGAGATCGCCCGGGTGACCGAGGAGATCTCTGCCTTCCTGACCGGAGAGGCCGAGCGCCTGACGGCGGATGCGCCCCTCTCCGGTGAGGTGGTTCCTCTCCTGTGGGACATTCTGGCGTCGAAAAGCCGAGAGCCGGCGTTCTCCCGCATCTTCGGACCGCCCCCGGAGCAGCCAGGCGCAGGTACGGAGCGGGAGGGGTGAGGTAGGGGGGCAGGGCCTGCCGGGACTGTGCGCGAACGCTCTCCCATCCTACGCTTCAGCCAGGGAGGGAGCCTTATGCCGGTATACGTGCAGTTCGTCACCTGGACGGAGAAAGGCGCGGTCGCGGCCAGGGACACCGTGGCGCGCACCCAGCAGGCCCGAGAGGCGGCGGAGCGGTTCGGCGCACGCCTGCGCGAGGTCATCTGGACCATGGGGCGCTTCGATGTGGTGGCCATCATTGAGGCGCCTAACGACGAGACGGCCAGCCGCTTCGCCCTGTGGGTGGGGACGCAGGGCGCGGCCCGCACGGAGACCGTGCGTGGCTACACGGAAGAGGAGATCCGCAGGATCGTCGAGGGACTCTAGCCCACATTGCCCGTGTCGGTACGGGGTCCACCAGCGCCCGCAGGACAACCGCCTCAGCGGCCTTTGCGCCCCCTGGCCGGCGCGGTAGAATGAGGGCGCTCCGCGGAGGGGTGTCCGGAACCCGGAAACGGAGCGGTCTCGAAAACCGCCGGGCCCTGCGGCCCTTGTGGGTTCAAATCCCACCCCCTCCGCCAGGAAGGCCTGCCCCTCCTCGCCGGTCTCCCGCCGGGTACGGCCCGGATCCCGCGCATGACCTCCGGAAGTCGGCGGGTCGCCAGATCAGGCACCCGCCTCCCGGTCCACGAACGCCAGGACCTCGGCCAGCGCCGTGATCTCCACTCCCGGCTGCAGGGTGTGGATCTCCGGCAGCGCCGCGCGGACACGGCGCAGGTGCAGCGCGCGGTCGTCGACATAGAGGACCTCCCGGGGGTGCAGCGCCAGGCCGCGGGCCGACAGGTCGGACAGCAGCTCCGGGATGGTCCGTTCCTTGTAGGGGTGCGGCTCCACCCGGGGCAGGAGGAAGTACTCCCGCAGTCCCAGCGCCTCCAGCACCGCGAAGACCGGCTCGGGCTGGTTCCAGGAGGCGATGGAGAGGACGACTCCCCGGCGGTGCAGCTCCTCCAGCACCTGACGGGCTCCGGGGTGCAGGCGCACCCGGGTCCCTGCGGCATCCTCCACGGTCTCCTCGTCCACGCGGTGCACCGGCAGGACCAGCGCCGAAACGTTGGCGTGATCCCAGAGGGTACGGTCCAGATCGAATATGACCAGCTTAACGGCCACGGCGCCGCGCCAGCTCCCGGCGGACGTCGTCCAGGCTGAGACCTCGCTCCACCAGGAGGACGAGGGTATGGTAGAGCAGGTCGGCGGCCTCCTCCAGAACGCGGCGCTCGCCCTCATCGCGCGCCGCCCGGTCCAGCTCCTCCGCTTCCTCCCTGACCTTGGCACCGATGGCCGCGCGGCCTGCAGCGAAGAGCGCGGCGGTGTACGACCCTGCGGGCGCGCTGAGGCGGCGCGAGCGCACAACTTCTACCAGCTCGTCGAGGACGTCGCGGGCAAAGGCGGGGGCCGGCAGCTCCCTCCCTGCCGCATCCCGGAAGAAGCAGCTCCCTCGCCCCGTGTGGCAGGCGGGGCCTTCCTGGTCAACCAGAAGTAGCAGGGCGTCCCCGTCGCAGTCCAGGCGCACCTCACGCACCGTCTGGGTGTGCCCGGACTGCTCCCCTTTGCGCCACAGCGTCTGCCGCGAGCGGCTCCAGTACCAGGCCTGCCCCTCGGCCAGGGTGCGCCGTAGAGCCTCAGGGGTCATGTGGGCGACCATGAGCACCTGCCCGCTGCGGCGATCCTGCGCCACTACAGGGACCAGCCCGTCGGGCCCGTATACCACCTGCGCCATCCCTTCCTCCTTCACAGGCGCACTGGCACCCCCCACGCAGCCAGGGCGCGCTTCACCTGGCCGATGCGCAGGTCGCCGTCGTGGAATATAGACGCGGCCAGGGCCGCATCGGCCCCTCCGGCGGTGAGCACCTGGTAGAGGTGCGCGACCGACCCCGCACCTCCCGAGGCGATCACCGGCACGGTGACGGCCTCGACCACCGCGCGCGTCAACGCCACGTCGAAGCCGTCGCGGGTGCCGTCGCGGTCGATGCTGGTCAGCAGGATCTCGCCGGCACCCAGCGCCGCGGCGCGGTGCGCCCACTCCACGGCGTCTGTCCCGCTGGGACGCCGTCCCCCGTGCGTGTAGACCTCCCAGCGCCCCTCGGCGACCTGTTTGGCGTCGATGGCCACCACGACGCACTGGCTGCCGAACCGCTCCGCGGCGGCGCTGACCAGCTCCGGCTGGCGCACGGCCGCGGTGTTTACCGCCACCTTGTCAGCTCCCGCCAGCAGCAGCCGGCGCACGTCCTCCACGGCGCGCACGCCGCCGCCCACAGTGAGAGGGATGTTCACCTGCTCGGCGGTGGCGCGGACGGCTGCCTCCAGCGTCCCCCGCTCCTCCACCGACGCTGCAATGTCCAGGAAGACGATCTCGTCGGCGCCCTCCGCGCTGTAGAACGCCGCCAGGGCCGCGGGGTCCCCGGCGTCCCGCAGGTTGGCGAAGCGAACCCCTTTGACCACGCGGCCGCCCTGCATGTCCAGGCAGGGGATGATACGCCGGGTCAGCATGTGCCCGCAGCTCCCCGGTCGGGCGGGGAGGTGGCCGCAGGCGTGGGAGGCGCTCCGGCCGCGGTGGTCCCGACCGCCGACATCCCGGCCGCCAGCAGACCGGGATCGAGCCTTCCCTCGTACAGCGCCCGGCCGACGATCACCCCTTCCACCCCCAGCGCCCGCAGCGCGTCCAGATCTTCCACCCGCGCCACACCTCCGGCGGCGATCACCGGTAGCGGGGAAACCGCAGCCAGGAAGCGGCGCAGCCCGGCCAGGTCCGGCCCGGCCAGCGTGCCGTCGCGCGCGGTGGCCGTGTAAACAAATCGCCGCACCCCCCGCGCGGCCAGGCGTCGGGCGACGGTCAGGGGATCGGTCCGGCGCACCCTCCGCCAGCCCCGCACCGCGAGGCCCCCGGCACGGGCGTCTACCGCCACCGCCAGCCGCTCCCCGTAGCGGCGCAGCACCTGGTCGGGAAGGGCCTCAGCGGCGGTTCCGATGACCACGCGGCTTGCGCCCGCATCCAGCGCCGCATCGATGTCATCCTCGGTACGCAACCCTCCCCCGGCCTGCACCTGCACACCTGCCCCGGCGGCGAGGCGGGCGATGGCGGCGACGAGCTGGAGCTGCACCGGGCGCCCGGCGAAGGCCCCGTCCAGGTCGACCACATGCAGCCAGCGCGCGCCCGCACGGATCCAGCGCAACGCCGCCTCCGCGGGGTCCTGGTCGTAGCGGCGTTCCCGCCGGGGGTCCCCCCGGATCAGCCGGACGCAGCGCCCGCCTCGCAGGTCGATGGCCGGAATGACCGTCACCAGGGGAGACCTCCGCGGACTCCAGGTGCGCCTCGTGCGGCTATCCAGCGCACCAGGTTGTTCAGGATGACCGCGCCGGCCTCTGCGCTCTTCTCCGGGTGGAACTGCAGGCCGATCAGGTTGTCCTGCTCGACTACCGCGGGGAACTCTACCCCGCAGATGGTTGAGGCGGTGACCAGAGCGGGGTCGGCCGGCTCGACTACAAAGCTGTGGACGAAGTAGGCGTACACTCCGTCCGCCAGGCCGGTCAGGGCCGCGCCGGGCCGGTGGATGCGCAGCTGGTTCCAGCCCATGTGCGGGACCTTAACTCGGGGAGGCAGCCGGCGCACCTCGCCCGGGAGCACCCCCAGCCCGGCGGCGCCTCCGCCTTCCTCACCGCGCTGGAAGAGCAGGTGCATCCCCAGACAGATCCCAACAAGTGGAGTGCCCCGCTGGACCTGGTCACGGACCCACGCCGCAAGCCCCTTAGCCTCCAGCCGCGCCATGGCGGCGCCAAAGTGCCCGACGCCGGGCAGGACGATCCCCTCCCAGGGCCGAGGATCGGGCGCGCGCACGACCACGGGCTCGGCGCCGGCGCGCTGCAGGGCCCTGGTCAGGCTCAGCAGGTTGCCTGCGTCGTAGTCTACCACCGCCAGGCGGGGTGGCCCGCCCGGGCCGGCAGGCACGCTAGCGCGGGGTGACGCACCTGGAGAGATTGGCGCACTCACAGGATCCCCTTGGTGGACGGCGCGGCCTGGCCCACCACCCGCGTGGCCTGGTACAGGACGACGCCGGTCCCCTTGAAGGCGGCCTCCAGGAGGTGGTGGGCGCTGCTGCCGTGCACCTGGACCAGGTGGAGCGTCAACCCACCGTGGGTGACAAACGCGCGGAAGAACTCTGCACCCAGGTCGGTGGCGAAGCCGCCCAGGACGGCGGGGGCAGGTGCCAGAGCGTAGTGCAGGTAGGGCCGCCCGCTGACGTCTACGGCCGCCAGGACCAGCGCCTCGTCCATGGGTACGTGCAAAGCGGCAAAGCGGGCGATCCCGCGTCCCTCGCCCAGCGCCGCGCGCAGCGCCTGCCCCAGGACGATGCCCACGTCCTCCACGGTGTGGTGCGGGTCCACGGCCAGGTCTCCCCGCGCCCGCACCTCGAGGTCGAAGCGGCCATGGTGGCCGAGCTGGTGCAGCATGTGGTCGAAGAAGGGGATGCCGGTGGCCACCTGGACCCGCCCGACACCGTCCAGGGCCAGGGCGACGCGCACCTCCGTCTCGGCGGTCTGTCTCTGCACCGTCCCCACGCGCGGGGGGCTTCCAGCCTTCTGCGATCCCCTGGGGGTACTCATGGCCGATCCTCCGAGCCGGAAGGCGGTCCGTCGGCCAGGCTCTGGTGCAGCGCCTCCAGGAAGCGCGCGTTCTCCTCGGCCGTCCCCACCGTGACCCGCAGGCAGCCAGCCAGCAGCGGCGCGCTGGAAACATCGCGCACCAGCACGCCCCGGGCGAGGAGGCGGTCAAAGAGGGTGCCGGCCGGGAAGCCCGCTGCGCTGAACAGGAGGAAGTTCGTCTGCGAGGGGAAGACCGTTACCCCGTCCAGTGTGGCCATAGCCGCACGCAGCCGCTCCCGCTCAGCGACCTGCGCTGCGGCCTGGGCCCGGAAGAACTCGCGGTGCTCCAGGGCCACCAGCGCCGCCTCCTGGGCGAAGATGTTGAGGTTGTAAGGTGGCAGGACGGTGCGCACCGCGGCGACCACCTCGGATGCAGCCGCAATCCAGCCGACGCGGCCGCCGGCAAAGGCAAAGGCTTTGGAGAAGGTGCGCGCCACGGCCAGGGACGCATACTCCCGGAGGCTCGACAGCCAGCTCCCCGCCGCGAAATCGGCGTAGGCTTCGTCCACCACCACCAGGCAGGCGGCTTCCCTCGCCACCGCCTCCACCTCCAGAGGAGCGAAAACGTTGCCCGTGGGATTGTTGGGGGACACAAGGAGGACAAGCCCTGCATCGACCTCGCGGGAGGCGCGGATAACGGAAGCGGCGTCCAGGCTGAAGTCCGCGCGGAGGAGGACCGGCACCACCCGGGCCCCGCCGGCGACAGCCAGGGGCTCCGCCAGGGAGTACGTGGGGACCGGCAGCACTACCGCTCGCCCGGTGGCGAATGCCTCCACCAGCGCCAGGAGGGCCTCATCGCTGCCGTTGGTCAGAGCGACCATCTCCGGGGACAGGCCGTAGGCACCGGCCAGGGCCTGGCGCAGGACGTCTGCCTGGGCCGCCGGGTAGCGGTTCCACCCAGCCTGGGCCACGCGACGCAGCACCTCCGCCTTCAGGTCGGCGGGCCAGTCCAGGGGGCTCTCATTCTGGTTTAGCCGTACCGGCGCGTCCCGCGGCACATCGTACCCGGGCAACGCTGCCAGCTCCGGGCGCGGAGAGACCCTGGCGGCACCGGCTGCCCGAAGGCTCCCCGTCCCTGGCGTCTCCCCACCCATCATCGCTCTTCTACCACCCGATCCCGTACCGCCCGCACGTGCGCCGGGAAGGTCTCGTAGGTGCCCAGCGTCTCAACCACGGGCAGGACTGCGGCCAGGGCAGCCGGGTCGAGGCGCCCTGTCGAGGTGACCTTCAGGAAACTCAGCACCGTGATGCCCCCCGCGCATCTGGCGGCCCCGCCGGTGGGCAGCGCTGCCGGCAACCCCATGGCGTAGGTGGCCGCGGAGAACGGCGTCTCCTGGCCCAGCAGCACCTCGCCGGCGTAGCGGATGTCGGCCAGGGTACCCAGGGGGTTGCGCGTGGCCAGCTGCAGGTGCTCGGGCGCATAGCGGTTGACGAAGGCGACAGCCTCATCCATGGACCCGGCCAGCACCACGGCGCCGTGGCTGCGCAGTGCGGCGGCGGCGAACTTGCGCCGCTGCTCGGGAAGCTGCTGCAGCACGGCTTCCGCCTCCGCCACCACCGCCTCCGCCAGATCCCGGCTGGTGGTCACCAGCACCGCAGCGGAGTCGGGACCGTGCTCGGCCTCACAGCACAGGTCCAGCGCCAGGCGCCGCGGATCGGCTCCCTCGTCGGCCAGGATCATGGCTTCGGTCGGTCCCAGGATGGCGGGCACGCGCACCCCCAGGGCCTGCGCTGCCAGCTGAACGGCGACGATGTGTGGGTTCCCAGGTCCGGCGATCAGCGGCACCGGGGGGATGGTCTCCGTCCCCACCGCCAGGGCGGCCACGCCAGCGACGCCGTTGCAGCGGAAGATGCGCCGCACGCCCAGCAGATCGCACACGACGAGGACGGCCGGGTCCACCGAGCCGTCGGGCTGTGGAGGCAGCAGCAGGTTGAGCTCGGGGACACCGGCCACTACGGCGGGAGCCAGCAGGGTGACGGCGATGGAGGGAAACCGACCCTTGCCCGAGGGCACATAAACTCCGGCCGCGGCCACGGGGCCCACCCGCACCCCCGCGGTCACGCCGTTGGCCAGCGAGGCCTCCCAGGAGTGGGGGAGGAGTCGCTCGTTGAAGGCCAGCGTGCGGGCGATCATGGTCTGCAGCGCCTCGCGCACCGCCGGGCCCACCGCCCGCTGGGCCTCCGCCACCTCGTCCTGCGAAACGAGCAGCAGTTCCGGGCTGAGCGCGACACCGTCCCAGCGGCGCGTGTACTCCAGCAGGGCCGCATCGCCCCGCTCGCGTACCTCGGCCAGGGTGCGGCGGGCGCTCTCCAGCGCAGCCCCGTCCACAGCCAGGGTGGCACGCCGCACCAGCGCCTGTAGGCGCTCGGGCGCGGTGGACGAGAGAGGGAGGATGTCCAGGGTCATGTCTTCAGGCCTTCCAGCGCCGCGATCAGCCGCTGAACCATCCTTGACTTCATCCGCAGGCTCGCCCGATTCACCACCAGTCGGGCTGTGGAACGGAAGACCTCTGCCACCTCCACCAGCAGGTTGTCCCGCAGCGTGCGGCCCGTGACCACCACGTCCAGAACGGCGTCGGCTAGCCCCACGCGCGGGGCGAGCTCCACCGCTCCGTTCAGGGCGATGATCTCCGCCGGCCAGCCCCGCCGCTTCCAGTAGCGGGCGGCGATGCGAGGATACTTGGTAGCCACGCGCACCGTCCGCACGGGCGGCCAGTCGTCCTCCTCTCCCTTCCGCACGGCGACGACCCCGCGGCAGGAGCCGAAGCCCAGATCCACCAGCTCGTAGACGTCGCCGCCCTGCTCCAGCAGGACGTCGCGTCCCACTATCCCGGCGTCTGCCGCTCCGTGCTCAACGTAGACCGGGATGTCCGCCGGCTTCACTGCCAGGATCAGCCCCTCTGCGGCCGGAAGCAGCAGGCTGCGCTCCTGCGACGGGTTACTGGCCTCCGGCGCAGCCCCGAGCACACCCGCCCGCCGCAGGAGGGAGACCGATTCGGCGAAGAGGCGTCCCGTGGGCACCGCGACGGTCAGGAGGTCGGCCTCCGCGGTCCCGCCGGAGCCTGGCGCCTTTCGCGGCTCATCCCGCACGGCCGACGGCTCCCCTGGGGCCGACATCCTCCGGCCCCGCGATCGCCCGCAACGCCCCGGGGAGAGAGAGGCGCTCCTCGCGCCCGGCGTCGCGGTCCAGCACCCGCGCGCCGTCCTCCCCCACCTGCACCACCCAGCGCACGGCAGCCGCCTCCGCACCGCGCACCGCCTCTTCCCACCCCTGGCGGAACGCCAGCGCGACAGCCAGGCCCCGGGCGCGCAGGCTGGCGGCGAAGTGCAGCGTGGCAGCACGGGCGGGTGGTCCGCCAGCGCCCAGCACGATAACCTCAGCCGACGGCGTTACCCCGTCAGGGATGGTGGAGAGAACACGCTCCACCCCCACCGCGAACCCGGTGGCCGCGGCAGGCGTGCCGAACCGCTCCAGGAGGCGGTCGTAGCGGCCTCCCCCCAGCAGGGGATAGCCGCTGCCAGCGCCGTAAGCTTCGAACACGACCCCGGTGTAGTAGCCGAAGTCGCGGATGATGCCCAGGTCGATCCCGACCAGGTCCCCGACTCCGTACTCCCCCAGGCGCTCCATCAGCGCGCCCAGCTCCTCCAGGGCACGGACGCCGCGTGGCGAGGAAGCCAGGGGCCTGGCTCGCTGCAGCACGTCCGGACCGCGCAGGTCGGGGAGCGCGCGCAGCAACCGCCGCAGCGCCGGGGGGAGGTCCAGGGTATCGAGCTCGACGAACGCCTTGCGGTAGAGGTGGTCGCGCACCTCCTCCCGCAGGTGGGGAGGCAGTGGGAGTAGGGCCTCATCGATGAAGTCCAGGTGGCCGATGTGCAGGACCGCCCCGGCGGCGCCGGCCCGGCGCAGGCACGATGCGGCCAGGGCGATGACCTCCGCGTCGGCATCCAGCACCTCCTCGCCCAGCAACTCCACCCCCGCCTGCGTGAACTCCCGCAGACGCCCCTGCCCCTCTTCCTGGCCGCGGAAGACCGACCCCACGTAGGCCAGCCGCAAGGGCCGACCGCTGGCCGGGAGGAGACGGGTGGCTGCCAGGCGGGCCAGGGGAAGGGTAAAATCGGGGCGCAGCGCCAGCAGCTCGCCCCCGCGGTCGGTGAGCTTGAAGAGCCGGTCGGCCGTCCCCGCCCCCGCGCCGCGGGTGAAGGTCTCCAGGTACTCCAGCGTCGGCGGCGCCACCTCCTGGTACCCCCAGAGACGGAACTCCCGGCGCAGGAGGTCGCACAGGGCGCTGCGCCGCGCTGCCTCAACAGGTCCCAGGTCGGGCAGGCCAGGCGGAACCTGCTGCCAGCGGGGTGGGATGACGTCAGGCAGGCGCATAGGCGTCAGGCAGGCGCACGGACATCCTCCGTCTGTATCTCTTTATCTTGGTAAAGAGATAGCTAGAAAAAGTACGGACCCATTTAGGGTACGCAATCCACGGGCAGTCTGTCAACCCCTCTTCGTCGGCACGACGGTCCCACGCCCCGCAGCCGGGGCAAGAAGGACGGTCCAGCCCCCGGTGGGGACCGGCATCCTGGAAGGGAATGCCGTCACCGGAATCGAGGTGCGCGGCGGGCGTGTATTTCCCATATGGCCGCGGACTGCTTTTCAGCTCACTTTCAACGCGGTTGAAAGTCAAGTTCCAAGAAGAAGGATGCCGTCCGCCTGGGGCGGTAGAAGTCCCATACGACAGCGGACGTCGCGTCGGAGGTGCGCGCATGAACGGAGGCATCCGTCTCGGCCTGAGCCTCCCGGTGTTTCTGGGATCGCTCATCGCCATGTTTGTGGGCACCTTTACTGGCCTGCTGGGGATCTGGCTCTACCTGGCCTGAAAATTGCGGTCCCCGAGTGGATCAAGGTCGGACATGCCCATGCGGCGTGCGATCCTGCGCGCCAAGCGGGCCCGGGGAAGGGCGCGACCTACTGTCAGTAAGACAACAGATCGTGGCAGTTCGTGGCAGCCGTGGCCGCCCGTCCGCCGTCCACGCGCCGTCCGAGCCCGGGTGCTCCCGCAAGTCTGGTACGCTGGAGGGTGTGGCCGGGTGTCCTGCCCTGATGAGGTCCTCCGGCAGCGCCGGTGGGACCGGCGGAGGAAGAGCCGTGCGCTCCGCGCGGCCAGACCGCGTCCCCTGTTGTCCCGAGTGCAGGCGGCCCCCTGTGCCTGGCGGGCCTGTCCCGACCGCCGCTAGCGGACGTGCCCGGCCGCACCTTCCAGCCGCCCCCAGGCCTGGCTGAGGAGGAGAGGGCTGCGTGACGATCACGTCGCCATGACCTCCCGCCCCTCCTCCTCTCTGGCCGGCCTGCCCGGCGGCGGACCCGTCACCTGGATCATCCTGCTGGCGAACGCCGCCACCTTCCTCCTCGACTTCATCGGCGCCGGCGGCCCCCTCGACGCGCTGGTCTTCCGCACGTGGGAGCCGCTGCCCCGCCCGTGGACCGTGCTCACCTACGCGCTCGTCGGCACCGGCCACCCGCTCTGGCTGCTGGTGGGCCTGTACGTCTTCTGGATGTTCGCCGGTAGCCTGGAACGGTCGTGGGGCCGCGTCCGCTACCTGAGCAGGCGCTCCTCTTCTTCGTCCTCCCGGTGCAGTTTCGCTGGATCGCCGTAGGGGCTGCGACGCTGGTCTTCCTCAGCTTCCCCTTCCCGCTGGGGTTGTTCGCGCTGGCAGGGCCCGGCGTCGCCTGGGCGTCGGCGACGGGGCGGGTGGACCCGGCCACCTGGCGGCCCAGGTGGTCACGGGGCGGGCGAGGGCGGCGGGCCGTCCGGCGGGGTAGGCCCACCCTGAATCCGCTGGTCTGGTACCGGCGGTGGCAGACGAAGCGCCGCTTCCGGCGGCTGCTGCGGCAGGTGGACCTGGAAGACCAGCATTAGTTATCGGTGACCTTCGGCGCGCCGGACGCCGGCACCAACGGGCGGCAGGTGGACCTGGAAGACCCGCATTAGCTATAGCTAGCGGGGGCCAGGCGGGCGCGGGCGTACCCCCATCCGCGTGAGCACCAGCCGGTAGCCGTCAGCGCCGTACTCCAGGAAGCGGCGGACGCGGCTGATGGTGGCACTGCTGGCTCCGGTGCGCTGGCCCACCTCTTCGTACGTGTGGCCCTCGAACAGTAGACGGGCGATCTCCAGCCGGGCGGCCATCGCCTTCACCTCGCCGACCGTGCACACATCCTCCAGGAAGCGGTAGCACTCCGCCACCGAGCGCAGGCTGAGCAGGGCCTGGCAGAAGCGGTCCACCAGCGGGTCCTTGAGCTTGGGGTTGACGCGGGGGGTGCGCATCGCCGGGCACCGGGCCCTCTCTTCGTCCCACCGCGGCGGCTTCCTGCCGCCGGCCGGCGCCGGTGGGGACGGCGCCACGCCCGCACGGCGTACAGGCGCCACTCCCCGGGGACGCCCTTGAGCGTGTGCACGCCCCCGGTCGTCGAAAGCGATCCCCGATCCAGCTACCAGGTCCCTGACCGTGCTCGTCGCCCGCACCGCCCCACCGGCGTCTGCGACATCACCCGCGCCGCCATGTGCACCACGATGCCGCTCACCCGGCTGTCCTCCACCTCGCCGGCGTGCAGGCCTGCCCGCGCCTCCACCCCCAGGCGGCGCACCTCGCTGATTATGGCCCGAGCGCAGCGGATGGCCCTGGCGGCTCCGCGTAGAGCCGCTCACCTCGGTGCAGGCCGTAGGCGATCTGATACGTCTGGTGCTGGGCGCGCGTGGTGGGGGTGTGGGCCGCCAGATAGCGCACCGCGGCCAGCAGGATGCGGGAGGCCTCCGGCGAGTCGCGCCGCAGGGCGAACTCTCCCACGGCCGCGTAGATGCGCTCGCCGACGGCGAAGAGGACGAGCACGTGCCCGTCGGCCTGGACCACCAGCCGCCCGGCCGCGCGCACCTCCGCCTCGCTGGCGACCCGGATGAAGGCCTCAGCGGAGGTGGTCATGCCATCCCTGCACCCTCATGCCGACCCGACACACCCGGGGTGTTCTCTGACCTGGAACGGTCTCCTCCCTGTTATAATCTTTGCAGCGAGGCTTTGCAGGCCGTTCACACCGGGAAGCTGGTCGCGGAGGGGTCGCGTAGCCCGGTAGCGCGCCCGCCTGGAGAGCGGGTAAGCGGCCACAAGCCGCTTCGCGGGTTCAAATCCCGCCCCCTCCGCCAGCGATACCAGACCCAGCGATGACCGACCCGACACCCGGCGACCGCGAGGACACCCGCCGCCGCATCACCGTCATCTCCTGGTGGGTGCGGGACCTGCTGGCCACCCGCCGGCCCTGGGGGCGGATCCGGAGCGGGCTAGCGGCGAGCCACCCCTGGTGGCGGCGCGCCCGGGCCACCGTCGTCGAGACGGCAAAGACCCTGCTCATCGCCTTCCTCCTGGCCCAGCTGATCATGGTCTCCGTGGCCCAGGCTTTCCAGGTGGAGCAGTACTCCATGGAACCCACCCTGCTGCCACACGACCGGGTGCTGGTGAGCAAGTTCATCTACCGGCTGCGCGAGCCGGCCCGGGGCGATGTAATCGTCCTGCGCTACCCGCGAAATCCGGAACGGAACTACATCAAGCGGGTGATCGGCCTGCCCGGTGAGACCATCGCCATCCGGCAGGGAACCCTCTATGTGAACGGCCAGCCCATCCGGGAGGATTACCTGAACGGCGAGACCGTGGGAGACTTCGGCCCGGTCACCGTGCCGCTGGATTCCGTCTTCGTCATGGGCGACAACCGCAACAACAGCGAGGACAGCCGGGCCTTCGGCCCGCTGAAGCGGACCCTGATCGTGGGCCAGGCGATCCTCATCTACTGGCCGCCGCAGCGCCTGCGCCTGATCGCCGGACGGTAAGCGTCTTCTCTGGCAGGGCCCTGGTAGACGATGAGAAGGTCCACCCATGCGTCAAGGAGTGGCGCACCCAGAAAATCGTCCTGCGTGCCTTCGCAAAGATAGTCCAGACCAACGCGCTGGAGTTCGGTACGCACGTCTTAGGGAAGAGGCCTGGCCACAATTACATCCGTCAGTGCCATGATGCCCCCCGATTTAAGCACACGTGCCATTTCGGGCTGCCCAATATCGGTTGGAGAGGAAGTCGGAAAAACGATAAATTCGCTCACCAAAGCCTCTAAAGTGCTATCAGGAAAAGGAATGCGTGTCTTCTCTGCTTGGTGAAACTCGACGACACTTTCTAGCTAGTTCTTGCTCTTTCGCATGTTGGCGAGCAGGTTCCAGCAGTTGTTGATCAAGTTCTATGCCAGTGACCTTGCCTTGTCTCATCCCGCTCGCCAGCCAGGCTCCTCGGCATCAGCGACGGCGCGCAGCGCCGTCCGCTGCATGCTGTTGTTGGGCGATATGATGGAGCGGCGACTTCTGAATCTCGGTACCACTGCGCACAGGCCGATGGAATACAGCAACCCGATCAATGGTGCACACCCCTGTAGAACCAGCGTTTCGCCAACTCCGCGCTCACAACGTAACCCAGAACGATCAACCCCATCAGCCCGAGAAAGAGCGGTAGCAACGGGACGAAGCCGAAGGCTGTACCGAGCGGGGTGTAGGGGATCGCCAGCGTCGCGGCGGCCACCGCAAGCGTTGCGCTCAACAGCGCGCGCCCTGGCCGACTGCGAAGGAAACTCCCGCGTGTGCGCACCACGAGCACGATGAGCGTTGCCGATACCACAGATTCGACGAACCATCCGGTCCGGAACTCCGCCGGCCCCGCGTGCAGCAGCCAGAGCAGCACGCCAAACGTCAGGTAGTCGAACACGGAGCTGACGAGCCCGAACGTGAACATGAATCGGCGGATGAAGCCCATGTCCCAGCGACGTGGCCGCTCAATCCAGTCAGCATCCACCCGATCGGACGAGATCGTCATCTCTGGAACGTCCGTCAGGAGATTGGTCAGCAAGATCTGCTTTGGCAGCAGCGGCAGAAACGGAAGCAGGAGGGAGGCGCCGGCCATACTGAACATGTTGCCGAGATTGGCGCTGGTCGCCATGAACACGTATTTGAGTGTATTGGCGAACGTACGGCGTCCCTCGCGCACCCCGGCCTCCAGCACCGCGAGGTCCGGCTCGAGGAGAACGATATCGGCCGCCTCCTTCGCCACGTCCACCGCCTGTTGTACCGTGATGGAAACGTCCGCCGCATGCAGCGCCGGAGCGTCATTGATCCCTCGCCCATATAGCCCACCACGTGCCCGACCTTGCGCAGCGCACGGATGATCCGCTCTTTCTGATTGGGCTCCACTTCAGCAAAAATATCCGTCTTCGCCGCAGCGACCGGCAATGCGTCGTCGCTCAGGGCACGCACCTCGGAGCCGGTCAGGACTCGTGGGTCGGGCAGCCCGACCTGCGCACCCACGCGGGCGGCGACGAACTTGTTATCTCCGGTGATCACTTTCAGCTTTACGCCCAGCCGAGCCAGCGACGTCAACGTGGCCTCGATGCCCCGCTTTGGCGGATCTTCAAGCACGAGAAGGCCCAGGAAGGTCATATCGTGCTCGGAGTCACGGCCGATCGTTTCGGGTGACCCGATCTCCCGCAGCGCGACGCCGAGTGTGCGGTATCCCTCGGCGCTGAGGGCTGCAAAACGACGTTCGATCTCTGGGCGCACTTCGGCGAGCGGGACAGTCGTGCCGTCTCCCCGCTCGGCTACGGTGCAGGCAGCAAGCACGTTCGTCAACGCGCCTTTCGTGATCAGGACAACGCGCCCATCGTGCTCGGCGAGCACGCTCAGGCGCTTGCGCACGAAGTCGTAGGGTACTTCGTCGAGCTTGCGCCAGCCGTCGAGCGAGAAGGCGCGATGGGCGCGGATTGCCGAATCGATCGGATTGCTGAATGCCGTCTCGTATGAGGCATTCACGAAGGCATGCAGCAGCACGCGCTCGCTCTCGTTCCCCCTCGTGTCGAGCACGGCGTGGACGTGCACCCGGCCCTCGGTGAGTGTGCCCGTCTTGTCGGAACAGAGGACATCCATGCTGCCGAAGTTTTCGATCGCAGCCAGCCGCTTGACGATGACGCCCTGTCTCGCCATCCGGCGGGCACCACTCGCCAGATTCACGCTGATGATAGCGGGCAGCAACTGCGGCGTGAGCCCCACCGCGAGCGCCAGGGCGAAGAGGAAGGAGTCGAGAACTGGCCGATGGAGGTAGACGTTGAAGGCGAAGATGGCGATCACCAGCACCAGCGTGATCTCCATCAGCAGGTAGCCGAAGCGGCGTACACCCTTTTCGAACTCCGTTTCGGTCGGGCGCAGACGCAACCGCGCGGCGATCGCGGCAAATTGGGTCGACTTCCCGGTGTTAACGACCAGGGCCCTTCCACTGCCACTGACCACGTGCGTCCCCATGAAGAGGACGTTGTCGCGCCGGGCCAGCGGCGCATCTGGAGGGGCCGTACCGGCGGTCTTCTCCACTGGAAAGCTCTCCCCGGTGAGTGAGGCTTCGTCCACGAACAGGTCCTGCCCGGCGAGCAGTAGGCAATCGGCCGGGATACGTGAACCAGCGGTAATCAGCACCACGTCGCCCGGCACCAATTCGTCCACGGCTATCTCGGTCTGACGCCCATCGCGTAAAACGGTGGCCTTCACCGCGATTGTCGCCAACAACTTCTCGACCACCCTGGCAGCGCCACGTTCCTGCCAGAAGCCGAGCAGCGCGCTCACTCCCACAATGCCCAGGATGATGGTCCCGTCTGTGGAGTCTTGCAGCGCGAAGGACAGCACCGCTGCGGCGATCAGGAGCAGGACGAGAGGGCTGGTGACCTGGCGAAGCAACAACGTTGGTATATCGGAGCGTTTGCGCTCCCCAAGCACGTTCGGCCCGGTGCGGGCAAGGCGTGCGGCGGCGGTTTCCGCCGTGAGACCACTGGGCGACGATTGTAGTGCGGACATCACGTCCGCAGTCGGCATGCTCCAGAACGAACGCAACACATCTGGCGTCTCTAACGACATCATCCCTAGATCACAGGACCTGCGGACTTTCAACGTCCGCATGGAAGTTTCCTCGCATCTCCGTGGGGCCATGACGCCGCCTGACTGCTGTTTAGGCCGACCAGCCTAAAACCCGTGCCCCGTCAGCCTAACACGAACAGAGCTGGAGGTACCCGCCCACCTTCCCTTATCCAGTCCCATCGGCCTGCGCGCTCGTTTGGCGACATTGGAGCACGAAACCGGTCGCGGGCCTGTTCCCAATGCTGACAGACAGCCTCTGCGCTGTTTGCCGCGCTGTGCCCTCGCTAGGGCTCCTCCTCGCCTGGTTCATCCCCCCTGGCCTGCTCCCGTTCCCGGATCACCCGCCGCAGGGCCTTGGGGATGCCCACCGTCTTGGGGATCTCCTGCACGATCTCGATGCGGCGCGGCACCTTGTAGGGGGCCAGCCGCGCCGCACAGAAGTCGCGCAGCTCCCGCCGCAGCGCCCGCGCGTCCTGACCGTCCTTGGGCACCACGTGGGCAACCAGCATCTCGCCGCGTACCCGGGAAGAGATCCCCACCACCGCCGCCTCCCGCACCCGGGGGTGCTGGTAGAGCACCTCCTCCACCTCGCGGGGGAAGACCTTCAGGCCGCCTATGTTCACCATGTCCTTCTTGCGGTCCCCGATGAAGAAGAATCCGTCCTCGTCCATGCGGGCGATGTCCCCGGTGTACAGCCAGCCGCCGCGCAGCGCCTGCGCCGTCTCCCGCGGGTTGTTCCAGTAGCCCATCATCACCTGCGGGCCACGGATCACCAGCTCGCCCATCTCCCCTGCCTTCAGCTCCCGCTCACCGCCCTCCGGAGCCACAATCCTGGCATCGGTGCCGGGTACGGGGACACCGATGCTGCCCACCTTGCGCACCCCGGCCAGAGGATTGGCGTGCGTCAGGGGGGAGGCTTCGGAGAGCCCGTAGCCTTCTACCAGCCGCGCGCCGGTCAGCTCCTCGAACCGCTTCTGCACCTCTACCGGCAGCGAGCTGGAGCCGGAGACGCAGTTGCGGATGGAGCGGAGATCGTACCGCTGCACATCCTTGAGCTGGTTGATCGCCAGGTAGATGGGCGGCGCGCCGGGGAAGATGGTGGGCCTGTATCTGTGGGCCACCTCCGCGGTGGTGCGGGCGACAAACCCCGGCATGAGGATCATGATATTGGTGGCCGCCACCGCCACGGCCAGGTTCATGCAGAGGGTGACGCCGTAGACGTGGAAGAACGGAACGACGGAGAGGATGCGTTCCTGGCCTTCCTTCAGGTCGGTGACCCAGACTCGGGCCTGGGTCAGGTTGCAGACCAGGTTGCGGTGGCTGAGCATGGCGCCCTTGGACAGCCCCGTGGTGCCGCCGGTGTACTGCAGCATCGCTAGGTCCTCTTGCGCCACCTCCACCGGGCGTCGCAAGCGTGGCCCCCGCAGCAGGGAGGTAAAGGGGACGACCTTCTGCTCATGGGGGAAGACATCGCCCTCCTTCTTTGCCCTGGTCAGCCCGTAGAGCAGGCGGAAGAGGGGCGGGAAGAAGTCGTGCACGCGGGTGACGATAACCGCCTCCAGCGCGGTGTGGGGCAGGACCTCCAGGACGTAGGGAAAGAAGCGGGCGAAGACCACGGCAAAACGCGCGCCCGAGTCCTTGAGGATGAACGCCAGATCGTTGCCCCGGTAGAGCGGATTGACCTGCACCACCACGCCCCCCGCCTTCCAGACGCCGTAGGCGGCGATCACGTACTGCGGCAGATTCGGCAGGGAGATGACCACCCGCTCTCCCTTGCGCAGGCCACGACGGACCAAGGAGGCGGCGAAGCGATCGGAGAGGTCATCAAGCCGGGCGTAGGTGAGGCGGCAGTCAAAGGGTGGATGCGCGCTCACCAGAATGAGGGCCACGGTTGAAGGAAAGCGCTGCACCGTGCGCTGCAGGAACCCATAGATGGGAAACCGTGGAAAGTCCAGCGAGGTGGGAACCCCGCTTTCGTAGAACCTGTGCCAGGGGCGGCTGCCGGTCTCTAAGGCGTCCATCGAGCCCTCCTGGGAGTCCCTGAAGCTACAAAGCCTTTTGTCCCTGCTCGCGTCATTCCTGCTCTGACGAACGCCGGACCTTCTATACCAAAGACTTGACGGAGGCACCTGGCCGGAGGCGACGACGAGGGCGTACAATGGAAGCGGTCGCGCTAGGTGGGGAGCTAGCGGTTCCCTGTCACCCGCAACCCGCTACAGCGGGGCTGAATTCCCACCAGAGGCCGGACGCCTGAGGGTCCGGACCGCGAAAGCGGCGACGAGGGCCTGGTCCCGCGCAACGGGATCTGACGAACCCCGCCAGGCCCGGAAGGGAGCAACGGTAAGTCAGTGCTCCCGTGTGCCGCGGGGCAACCGGGTCTGAGCCGGCTGCGCGGCGCCCGCCTCGGACGCCCTGGTCGAAGGTGGGTGCGCGACCATCTCTTTTCTTCGACTTCTTACTCTATCGTCGATCCCCGTTGGGGCCGTCAATCTCCTTCGGGGGGCGGAGGTATTACCGATACCTCTCCCCTTCGTCACGGAGGTAGCCGGCGACGGCCAGGAACGCGAAGAGCAGCGCATAGGCGCCCAGCCAGAACCAGTGGTCGGCGCGCCAGGGGATCTCCAGGGCCGCGCTCCACACCACCTCACCGTAAAGCCTGGTGGGAAGCAGGGGCGAGAGCCTGGCCACCGCCGCGGGCAGGCTGTGCGGCCGCACCCACAGGCCCCCCGCGTAGGAAAGCAGGAGGTAGAGGAGGTTGGCCAGGGGCAGGGCGCCCCGGGGATGGGCCCAGTAGCCCAGGCTGATGCCGAGGAAGGCGAATGGAACGCTCCCGGCCAGCACAGCCGCTCCCAGACGCAGCCAGCCCTGGATGCTGAGACGCACCGGGGTCAGGATGACCGCGGTCAGGACGACGATGCCGCCGGCAGCAACGGCGAAGGCCAGCGCGGAGAGGACGCGGCTGAGGAAGCGGCTCAGCGGGGTGACCGCCAGCGTGCGAAGGTACGTCTCCCAGGGGGAGCGGCGCTCGCTGGCGATACCCACGCCGAACTGGAAGAAGGCAACACCGAGGACGGCAAAGGCGATGAATGAGGCCATTCCCAGGTTGGCCGCAGACGGGTCCCTGGCCTGCGGCACGGCGAAGAACACGAAGATCATGGCAGGAAAGATCAACGTGGGCATTACGTAGGCGGGAAGGCGGGCCAGCTCCAGAGTCCGGACCGCGAAGTAGCTAATCACCAGTCGCATCGGTCCCTCCCGTAAGGGCCAGGAAGGCTTCTTCCAGGTCGGTGGAACGGACCTCCAGGTCTCGAAAGGCCACCCCCGAAGCAACCAGCGCCCTGACCAGCCGGTCAGCATCCGCCGTGTAAATGGTGTAGACGTCTCCGCTTCTGTCCAGGCGGGCCACGCCGGGCAACGCCGGAAGCCCCCCGGCCCTCAACCGCACCCGCTTCAGGCCCACGCGGGCCTTGATGGCCTCCACAGTACTGTCGACGATGATATGGCCTCGATCGATGACGGCCACGCGCGTGGCCAGCGCCTCCGCCTCGTACAGGAAGTGGCTCGTCAGGAGCACCGCCCCACCCTCTTGGGCGTACCGCCGGATCACCTGCCAGACGTGGCGGCGGCTCTCCACATCCAGCCCTACCGTGGGTTCGTCGAGGACCACCACACGCGGAGCCCCAGCGAAGGCCAGGGCTAACCCCAGACGGCGGCGCTGCCCCCCACTCAGCCCTCCGACCTGCCTCCGCTCAAGCGCCGACAGCCCCACCAGCCTCAGCACCTCCTCCCTGGGCAGAGGGCGGGGATAGTGGCCGCGCACCAGGTCGACGATCTCACCCACGCGCAGCGTCGGGGGAAAGGCGACCTCCTGGAGCATCACCCCCAGCGCGCGACGCGCATGGTGGAGGCGAGGATCCAGGCCGAAGAGACGGGCTCTTCCCTGATCAGGGCGACGCAGGCCGACCAGGATACTGATGGCTGTAGTCTTGCCGGCTCCGTTGGGCCCCAGGAGCAGGAGCACCTCTCCCGGGTGCAGGGCGAGCGTGACCCCGTCCACCGCCTGGATCCGGCCGAAACGTCTGGACACGTGGTCCAGCTCGGCCACCGGGACGCCTCCGGGCCGCGCGGGCTGTCCGGGCTGCTGCAGACCCGCCGAGCCGGCGGAGGAATGGGTGGTGACGGGGGGGACGGAGGGCTGCGCGGCCGCCCGCCCTCCCTGCCCACTGCGGTGGAGGACCACCAGCGTGTTGTATGCGGCATGCGCCCCCACGGCGGCGGCGAGGCTGCCCGTCGCCAGAAACGAGGAAGCAAATGCCGTGCCGGTGAAGGCGTGCACGGCGACGCCGGGCAACCCCTGGAAGTACCTGTGCGCAAGGGCGAATGCCAGGACCGCGCCCAGGAATCCGACCACGGGCCCCGCCGCGGCCATGAGCCATATGAGAGCAAACCCGCGCCAGAGGACCTCCTCCGTGCCGGCGCGGAAGACGAAGAAGAGGACCTGGGGGACAAGCCGCGTCCATGGCCCGCGCTTCAGCCCACTGGCCAGCCCCGGTGCCGATGAGAGGATAAAGAAGACTCCGGCCCCCACCAGGACTCCGCTGAACAGGGAGAGGCCCACAGGCCGCGCGCCCACGTCGGTCGCCACGTGCCCGGCCCGCAGCAACCACGCCGCAAGTAGCGTCTGCACCGCGACGCTGACCAGGAAGACCGACCGCCTACCCATCTCGGTCGGCGGCGGGGGCCGGCCGTCCAAGCGCGATGACGTAGAGGACAGATTCATTCACCCCGTCGATCTCCAGCAGTAGCTCCACCTCGCTGTCGAAGAACCCGCCGATGGGCACCGCTCCCAGATGCAGCGCCTCGGCCATCAGGAGGACGTTCTGCGCCGCGTGTCCTGCTTCCAGGAGCGCGAAGCGATATCCCCGCAGTCCGTACTTCAGCCGCGAGCGCCAGAACAGCGCGGTGACCACCAGGATCGCCGCCGCACCGCTGGCCACATCCGGCTGCACCAGGCAGCCGGCCAGCCGGTCAAACACGTCCGGAGCGCCCAGGACCTCCAGACCGTGGCGGGATGGGTCGTAGTGGTACAGTCCCGGAGAGACGCCCCCCGAGCGGCCCACGGCGAGATAGAACTCCAAAGGGTAGAGCGCGCCCCCTGAGGGCGCGGTGCGGAAGCTAAAGCCGTGGCCTACCGGACGGGTCAGGGTGAGGCCGTAGCCAGCGAAGAGCAGCGCCGCCAGGTCACGCCCGCTGAGCGCCGCCAGGGGCGAGAAGGCGCGGCAGCTCCGGCGGGTCTGCAGCACTCCTCCCAGCGGCACCTCCGGCAGCTCGGGTGCGGGCAGGGGGACAAGCGGCAGGTGGGGGTAGCGCTTCACGGCGCGGGCCTGTGTCACCAGCACCTCGTGATTTGCGGCGAAGAGCCAGGTGCCCATCATCTCACGGGCGAGAGTAGACCGGTAGAGTTTGGACGCTTCATGAAACTCCTCGGCCGGGTCCAGGGGGTCGGGGCCTTCACGCCCGTGAAGCAGCCTGGCCACGTTGAGGGTGGGACTCCCCCGGGCCTGCGACATCACCTCACCGTCCTTCCCCCAGACACCACGGTCGTTCCTACGGAAATGGATGCGGGTACGGGTTCAGCTCCTCGAACCCAAGCGGCCTCTCCCGCAGGCCCAGGCACCAGGCCGCCTCATAGAGCCGGGACCCGCCGAGGAAACGCCGCTGGTACCCCACGTCCAGAGAGCACAGCCCCGGGCAGAGCACCCGGGCCACATACAGTCCTGCCTGACGCACCTCTGGCGACGTGAGGTCTGCGGCGTAGGCGCGCACGCCATGCTGGGCCAGTCGGGCGACGACGGCGGAGATCCGGGCCGCCACCGTTGTCCCCTCCAGCGCAGGGACTTCTTGCAGCGACCTGCGCACCGCCGAGGCAATGAGGAAGTCGGCGCGGCGGGCGTGCTCCTCATAGGAATACAGGAGGACGTGGTCCTCAAACCGCAGGATGTCCGAGAAGTCTGCGGCAAATGCCCGTCTGCGCAACTGGCGCATCTGCCGGATCCAGTGCCGCGTCTGGAATGCCTCCCGCAGGGCCTTGCCGCAGGCCTCCCGCATGGTTGGCGCGCTGGCCGCGCCCACGGCCAGGCCGATGGCATCCGGCGGCCGGCCACGGATCACAGCCAGCGCCGTGGGGACCCGGAGGAAGACGCTGAGGTCGACCACCTGATGGTGGAGCCGGGCGGGAGCAAAGTGGCGGCGCACCTCCGCGCACAGGACCGGGTCGGACTCCAGATCCACCAGGGGAAGGGTCAGTCTCCCGTACCAGGTGAGCATGAAGGCGTCCCGCTCGACGACCTCCAGGAGGGCTCTGAGGACGGCCTCATCACGGGTTGGCCCGCAGGCCATCCCGCTGCTCGTGGCATAGCCGATGGCCGGTTCCCCCTCCCGCCGGCCGGGGGCGAGGAAGACCAGCTGCGCCGGAAGGAAGACGGGGGCACCGTCACTCAGGCAGACGCCCGGAAACCACTGCACCCGCGTCTCCGGCGTGAAGGGCTGGTAGGGAAAGCCCGCCTGCGCGTACTGCCGCGGATGAAACAGCGCGAAGTCCGGGGGGCTCACCGCCCGCGGACCGAGCTCCGCAGCCGAGGCAAAGACCAGACGTGACGGCGGCGCCTGCGTCCCGCAGTAACGCTCCAGAGCCTCGCCCAGCGCCGCCGCCAGCGCCCGCTCGCGCAGATAGTGGGCGCCCCCCGTCCGCGGGGGGACCTGGTGGCCGAGAATGCCTGTGGCTTCCGACAGCTCGCACCCGAAAAAGAACATCCGGGCGTCGTCGGGGGCGGCGAGAAACTCATGGACGTGCTTGATGATGCCAGCAAGCGGAGAGACGAACTCGCCAGAGCGAAGCGCCACCTCCTGGCTGACCGTGCCGGCGGTCGGCATGGCTCCTCACCCAAGGACATCTTCGTACCAGGGCAAGGGGGAGGCGGCTTGCTCTCCCGGAGAGCAGACATCGCATCGGGCAACGCGGTAGACGGTGTGGTGGCTGATGCGCACGTCGAAGCCGACCTCGACGGCGCAGAACCGCCCGGGCAGGGAGGGGTCCCGACGGGTTACCCAGCGCAGGGCGAGAAGGGCCGCCAGGCCGGCCACCAGCCCCTCCAGGGGAGGAGGAGAGGGATAAGGCGCGGGTGCATCGTCCAGGGCGAGGAACTCCTCGCGGTACGCCACGGTGGCAGCGCGGCGCAACCGGAAACACTGATAGCAGCACGTCTCGCCCGGCACGTACAGCGGCCCGACGGTGGCGAACGCCCCGTCGAAGGGCAGCACCTGCAGCCAAGTCCTCTGCTCCTCCAGCGCGCGGCAGTTCCAGCGGGCAAGCCGGGGCAGCTCTGCACCGGAGGGTGCCACGATGGTCAGGTCCGGGGGCGCGGCGGCCACACCGTCAGCATCCCAGGAAGTCTCTCCCACCTCCCACAGACCGGCCAGGCGAAGGAGGCGGGCTACCTCAACGGCCAGGCGCGACGATCCGACGACGGTCACGGAACGCTCCTGCAGCGTCTCCAGGTGGGCGGCGAGGGGTGCGCTCCCGGCCTGGGAGGTCAGGAAGTACACCGTCTCCCGTACTGTGGAGGGGATCCCGGGTTCCGGGGCGGGACCGTCGGCCAGCAGGTCGTGCTCCTGTAGCAGGCAGAGCGCCTGCCGCGCCGCCGGGCTGGCGGTCTCACCGAGGTACCGCTCGATCTGGTCCACCGTCCGCGTGCCGTCGAGCAGCGGCAGGAGGATCGGCAGGAGGCGCTCCACCGCCTTCCCTTCGAACGCGACCACCCGCTCACCGTAATGAAGGAGCAGGCGGCCACGATCGCGACCGAGGCGATACCAGGGCTTGAGATAGGGCCGCTGGGGAAAGTTCCGTCCGTCTGATGTCATGTGTTTCCTCTCCCTGCGGTGCCCGCGCCTCCTGTCGGTGTCCGCGCGGTCCCAGGCCGCCGCGCCTCCTCCCGCCCGCCACTAGCTGACACCCGGGACAGTCCGGGGACAGCAGACCGACTACGTCGGCAACTCGTCGTCACGGCCGCCGCCGGCCTCGCTGCAGGAGCAGCCGCAGCAACAGCAGCAGCACGACTCACTGCAGTGCCCGTCGGCCATCTGTGCGTAGCCAACCGGCTCACCTCTGACCGTGGCAGTCAGATCCAGGAGCTCGTCCACCTGAAACATCACCCTCCACCTCCTTACCGAGCCTCTGTGGACCTGCCCTAAGGACCAGGTCCCTGGAAGTTGTTCCGCCAGGAATAACGGCGAGCCGCGCCGACTCTCTGTCGCAAGATTTGGGGACTTGAGGAGCTGCGCGATGCAGACGCTGTGGCGCTCAGGCGTGAGTGGAGGCTCGGGCACGCCGGTCGTGGGGCAGCAGCGCCGCATAGACGGCGGAACAGGCCGGGGTGGGCACCCCGGCTTCCCGCCCGAAGCGCACCACCGTGCCGTGCAGCGCCTCCAGCTCCAGTCGTCGGCCTCCGGTCAGGTCGTGGTGCAGGGAGGAGGTGGCCTCTGGCTCCAGGCGCTGCGCCAGCTCCAGGTGCGCCTCCACCACCTCCGGACCCAGGGGCACACCCCGGGCCCGGCCGACGGCGACCACCTCCTCGACGATCTGGCGGAACATGGCCCAGGTCGGAGGGCTGGCGCGGATCTCGCCGATGGGCAGCCGGGTGAGCGCGGTCATCCCCGCCAGGGCGCAGATGAAGGCGAACTTCACCCACTTCTCCCGGACCACGTCCTCTGAAGCCGTAACCCGCCAGCCGGCCTCCGCCAGCACTCCCTCCAGCCGCCGCACCCGGTCGCTCATCCCGCCCTGCCATTCGCCGAAGACCACCGTGCGCGGCCCGGCTGTCTGCTGCACCACCCCCGGAGCCTGGACGGCGGCCAGGATGTAGACCACCCCGCCGAGCACCCGTCCGGCACCGTAGGTGCGGGCCAGGACCTCTTCGTTGTCCACCCCGTTCTGCAGCGAGAGGACCGCCGTCTGCGCGCCCACCACCGGACCGATGAGGGCCGCAGCCTCCTCCGTGTGGTAGGACTTCACCGTGAACAGGACCAGGTCAGCGGGATCACCTTCAGGCGCCGCCACGGCCTGGCCGGGCGCGAACCACTCCCCGTCCACCGCCCGCACGGTCAGACCGCCCCGGCGGCGCATCGCCTCCAGGTGCGCCCCCCGGGCGATGAAGGTCACCGCGTGGCCGGCCCGCGCCAGCAGCCCACCGAAGTAGCCGCCCAGGCCGCCGGTGCCCATGACGGCCACGCGCACGCTACTCCTCCTCGGAAGCGGGCGGAGGAGCCGAGGGGGCCTCGGCGGCCTCCGCAGCGGCACCGCCATCCTCCCGCGCCCGCAGGGGCATGAAGCGGCGCAGCCGCTCCGCCAGCGCCTCCAGCCGCCGGGCCACCCGGCCGTTGATCGTCCCCTCCGGATAGCGCCCCTCCGCGTCCGCCTCGCCGGCGGTCAGCCCGGTGAGGATCTCCAGCCCCTCTTCCACCGTGCCCACGGCCCAGATGTGGAAGCGCCCCTCCCGCACCGCCTCCACCACCTCATCACGCAGCATGAGGTTGCGCACGTTCTGTCGCGGGATAATCACCCCCTGCCGCCCGGTGAGGCCCACGGCCTTGCAGACGTAGTAAAAGCCCTCGATCTTCTCATTCACCCCGCCGATGGGCTGGATCTCCCCCCGCTGGTTCACCGAACCGGTGACGGCGATGCCCTGGTCGATAGGCGCCCCGGAGAGCTCGCTGAGCAGGGTGTACAGCTCGGTGGAGGAAGCGGAATCTCCCTCCACCTCGTCGTAACTCTGCTCGAAGGTCAGCGTGGCGCTCAGGCTGAGGGGACGGTCCTGGGCGTACTTTCCCGCCAGGTACCCGCTGAGGATGTACACCCCCTTGGTGTGGATGCGGCCGGAGAGCTGTGCCTCCCGTTCGATGTTCACCACGCCGCGTGAGCCGACGAAGGCGCGGGCGGTGATGCGGTTGGGCCGGCCAAAAGTGTAGTCGCCCAGGGTGTGCACCGCCAGCCCGTTGACCTGCCCCACCTTCTGGCCGTCGATGTCCACCAGGAGCTGTCCGCGCTGGATCGCCTCGCGGATGCGCTCCTCCAGGCGGTTGCTGCGGAAGATTTTCTCCTCCAGGGCCTTCTGCACGTGCTCCGCCCGCACCACCGGGCTGTGTTCCCGCTGCGCCCAGGCTGCGCCCTCGTAAATAAGCTCCGACATCTCGTTGAAGCGCGCACTCAGCTTCTCCTGATCCTCGGCCAGGCGGGCACTGTATTCCAGGACGCGGGCCACGGCGTCGCGGTGGAAGGGCAGCAGGCCGTCCCGGCGGCAGATGGCGCATATGGCCAGGGCGTACTGCTGCAGGGTCTGGGCCGACTGCGGCATGTCCACATCAAAGTCGGCCTTGATCTTGAAGAGCTTGCGGAAGTCGTCGTCTAGAATGTACAGGAGGTGGTAGAGCAGGGAGGAGCCAATGATCACCACCTTGACTTGCAGGGGAATCGGCTCGGGGCGCAACGTGGCCGTGGGGATCAGCCCCAGCTGCTCGCCGATGTTCTCGATGCGGATCTCCCGGCTCTTCAGCGCCCGCTTCAGCGCCTCCCAGGAGAGGGGCGCCATCAACACGTCGTTGAGCTGCAGGATGAGGAACCCGCCGTTGGCCCGGTGCAGGGCCCCCGGCTTGATCATGGTGAAGTCGGTGACGAAGGCCCCGAACTCCCCACGGTATTCCACCTTGCCCACCAGGTTGTAGTAGGTGGGGTTGGCCTCGATGACCACGGGCGCTCCTCTGGTCTGGCTGTTGTCCACCAGAAGGTTCACCCGGTAGCGAGCGAAGGCGTCGCGCCGCCCCAGCGGTACCGGCACGGGGAAGGGAAGGCGCGGTGGCTCCTCCTCTTCCTTGAAGTCGTCGCGGTGCTCCACCACGTCGCGCAACAGGGCCTCCAGGTGCTGCACAACCCGGGGGTGGTCGGCATA
The DNA here is from genome assembly GCA_031459715.1 of Armatimonadota bacterium. Lineage (NCBI taxonomy): Bacteria > Bacillati > Candidatus Sysuimicrobiota > Candidatus Sysuimicrobiia > Candidatus Sysuimicrobiales > Candidatus Humicultoraceae > Candidatus Humicultor > Candidatus Humicultor tengchongensis. Next base: position 128,176 of record JAVKIA010000003.1, read on the forward strand.
GCGCTCCTTCAGCGGCTCCACGGCACGGTGTGCCACCGAGGCCACCGCGTCCCCCTCCAGCGTGCGCAGGGTCTCCCGCGCCTCCCGCTCCAGGTTGCGCACCTGGCGCAGAGCCTCTCCGATGTCCTCCTGCAGCGCCCGCGCCCGCCCCTGCAGCTCCTCCCGCTGCTCCGGGGGCAACCGCTCCAGTACCTCGGGGGAGAGCGGCTCCCCGGAGGGTCCGATGGCCACAGGGACGACGCCCACCGGCGTGCGCTCCAGGCCGAAGCCCAGCCGCCGCGCCTTCGCCTCCAGTATCTGCCAGAGCTCGTTGATGCGCCCCTCGTAGCTACGCAGCGCCTCGCTGCGCCGGGCTGCGAAGTGCTCGCTGGCCAGCACCTTGCGGATGCCGTCCTTGAGCTCCTCCACCAGCTCGTCCATGTCTCGGCGGAAGCGCTGTCCCCAGCCCGGAGGCAGGCTGATGGCCATGGGCTGGTCCGGCATCTGGTAGTTGTAGACGTAGACCCAGTCCGGCGGGGTCGGCCGCGTCGCGGCCAGGTCGCGCACCGTCTTGTGTGTGTACGTGGTCCGCCCCGTGCCCACGGGGCCGGTGACGAAGATGTTGTACGCTGGCTGGGGGACGCTCAGGCCGAAGTCCAGGGCGCGCACAGCGCGCTCCTGTCCCACGATGATCTCCCCCGGCTGCAACTCCGCGGTGGTCTCGAAGGTAAACTGCGCGGGGTCGCAGCGCCAGCGCAGAGCGTCGGCGGGCAACCGCAGTCGCTGGCGCGCATCGCTGGTTTGCTCAGCCATAGTGCACCTCGGTGAAGAAGTTGAAGGCGTGCAGCGAGCTCCTTCGCGGCGGCGGAGCTGATCCCCCCTCAGGTCGCTCCCGAGGGGCGGTGCGGGGCGCGGCCGGGAAGGGGGATGAACCCACTCTGCCTCCCCCGTCCAGCCTGGCGCGACTGGGGCACGCGCGGGTGGTGGGCGATGTTCAGATCCAGCCGCTTGCCGCAGGCGCAGACCAGGGCCTCGGTCTGGGCGGCGTTGATCCAGACGTTGCCGCTGTCCAGGGCGCGGCGCCGCGCCGCATCGATGGCGCCAGCGCGTTCCTCCGCCTCGTCTTCCCGCCGGCCCATCTCGCGGGTGCCCGTGCCGCTCAGCTCGTAGAGGAGCGCCTTGGGGTAGTAGACGCTGTAACGGCGACCGCAGCCCCCGCAGGGGAACGTGAAGATATTGGCCATCGTCTCCCATTGTAGGGGGAAAGGAAATAGGTGCAAGGACAGGGAAGTCATCCAGGGGCTATACCGGAGAGGGGAGAGCGGGCATGCGGATGCTGCTGCTGGGTGTGGTCATCGGATTCATGCTGAGCGCCCTGGGCCTGGTGGTGCCTATGGTCCTGGCGCAGGGCCTCCCGCCGCTGCAGGAGTTCATCCCCCTGCCCGGCCCCGGCCGCCCGCAGCCCGACCGGGGTCCCGCCCCGCAGCCGGGTCAGGATGACTGCCAGGTCATCCTCTTCTATCACAACGGACAGCTCTACCGCCTCCTCCCCGGCGAGGGGCCGCAGGATGGCCCCGGGCGACCCGGCAGCCCGCCGGAGTTCTTCCGCCTGGACCCCTACCGGGGCCCGGCCATCCCGGGGCTGCCGCAGCCCTTCCCGCCGGGGCGGCCCAACTTCCAGCCAGCGCTGCCCAGGTCCTGACGCGCCGATGTGAGTGCTGGCCGCGCTCTTCGCCCTCCTCTCCGCAGCCCTCTTTGCCGGAAACTCCGTCGCTGTACGGGTGGCGCTGCCCGGGACGACGGCCACCACGATGACCGTCGTCTCCATCCTGACGAACCTCACCTCGCTGTGGGCATTGGCCGCGCTGCGGGGCGAGGCGGGGGCGGCGCTGCAGCCCGCGTCCCTGATCTTCATCGGCGCCGGGATCATGGCCCCGGCCCTGGCGCGCGTCGCCCTCTACACGGCCATCGACATGGTAGGGGTGGCCCGCGCGGTGGTGACCAGCAACACCACTCCCCTCTTCACCGCGGTGGGCGCCGCGCTGTTGCTGGGGGAGCGGGTGAGCGTGGGGCTGGCCGCAGGCACCGTCGCCGTGGTCCTGGGGGTGGCGCTGGCCTCGGGGACCGCCTCTCCCCGGGTGCCGCGGGCCTCCCGGCGGGGGTTCCTGCTGGCTCTTGCCACCGCCATCCTGGCTGCGGTGTCCATCCTCCTGCGCAAAGTGGGCCTGGAGGCGATCCCCTACCCGGCGCTGGCCGCCGCCTTGACCCTGAGCGGCGCGGTCCTCGGGCTGGTCCCGCTGGTTGTCTGGCGCTGGCGGCGGGAGCCGTTCCGCGCGGCGCGCACCGCGGTGCCGCCGATGCTGGCGGGCGCGCTGCTCACCAGCGGCGGGTTCCTGGCCTACTTCTTCGCCCTGCACCTGGGGAATGCCAGCCGGGTGACGCCGCTCTCGAACACCACGCCGCTGTTTGCGGTGCTGCTCCTGCGCTTCGCCTTCAGCGACGTGGAGCAGGTGACGCGGCGGACGTTGCTGGGGGCGGCGCTGACCGTGGCCGGCATCCTCCTGGTCGTAGGCATGTAGGCCGCCGGCGGGCGCGCAGCGGGCGCGACGATGCGTGAGGAGCAGCAGCAGGGCCAGCGCCGCAGGCGACGCCGGCGACGCCATCCTCCCGCGGCGCGGGACGTGCGGACGCGGTTGCGCGCCGGGATCCTGGCCTTCCTCAGCCGCCACCAGGAGACCCAGGTGGGGACACTGCTGGACGCCCTGCGCCAGCAGTTCCCCGGGTTCGACCGCGCAGCGGAGACGGCTGCCCTGGAAGTCCTGCACGAACTGGCCAGCGCCAACCTGATAATGCCTGCGGTGGACCGCGACCACCTGGGCTGGCCCTGGCTGCGGGTGACCGAGCACGGACGTCAGGTCCTCCGCCAGGGGAAGCCGCTGCCCTTCGACCCGGACCAGTATCTGGCCGCGGCGCAGCCCCGGCTGGCGGCCATGCCGCCGCTGGCGGTAGAGGTGCTGCAGGAGGCGGTGACCACCTACCACCGGGGCTACATCCGCTCCAGCGCCCTGCTGCTGGGCATCGCCTCGGAGATCCTGATGGGGCAGTTGATCGACGCCTTCGTCGCCGGCCGGCCGGAGAAGGAGCGGCAGCGCCTGCAGGCGGCCATGGCCGACAAGAGCATCTACGCCCGCTACCGCATCTTCCGCGAGGAGTTCGACCGGGCGCGCGACGACCTGAAGATCCCCGACGCCCTGAGCAAGGACCTGGAGGCGATCGTCGACCTGGTCTTTAATGCAGTCCGCCTGACGCGCAACGAGGCCGGCCACCCCTCAGGCGCGACGCTGAACCCGGTCCTGGTGGCCACCACCCTGCAGGCCTTCCTGGAGTATGCCGACCGCATCGCCCGCCTGAGTACGTACCTGACCGCACCTGCGCCGGAAAAGCCTGCTCCCCCCCGCCGCCGCAGGCGGCGGAGGACCTCGGCCCAGCCCGGATAGCGGACCTCGGCTCAGCCCGGATAGCGGACGCTGCGGCCTCGCCGAGCCTGATGGTGGTGAGAGATGTGCTGCCCATGCGGACATCGGCCCGCTGTGCCATAATATGAATATCGCATCCCGCGTCCTCCGGGACTGAGGACAGGTCAACCGTCAAAGGAGATGACGCCCTTGCGCAAACCCGAGGTAGGTGAGCGCGTCTGGTGGAAGGCATCCGGCCAGGCGCAGTCCGGAGTGGTTCTGGCCATCCGCCGTGACGGGACCACCACCGTCCGCCGCGACGACGGCAGGGAACTGGAGGTCGGGCTGGACCGCATCTACCGACGAGAGCGGGTGAAGCGGTGAACACCCGGGCGCCGGGCGCCATCCCCGATGCCGAGGAGATCTTCCGCATGCACGAAGAGCGGGAGGCGGGGCTGTCTCCCAGTCAGATCGGGGCGCGCCACGAACTCTCCGGCACGGTGATCCAGCAGTTGCTCCGGCCGCGGGCCAACACCACCCTGCCCACCCCCTTCGAGCTGGCGAAGGACCCTTCCAGGCTCGACCTGGGCGTGCCGCTCTACTGGCTGGGCTTCATCACCGCGTCCGGGCGGGCCTTCCACCGCACCCCCAGCCATCCCCTGGTGCTGACCGTGGATGCCGCCGACCTGGAGCATGTGCGCACCATGGTGGCCGACCTGCTGCGCACCCACCCCACCTACGAGTTCTGCCTGAGCAGCCGCGACGGCCACCAGGCCTACATCCGGGAGCGCGACCTGGGTGAAGCTGTGACCCACTGGGGGCTGACCACGGACCCACGGGAGGCAGCGCCACCGGTGGACTACATCCCTGCGGCCCTGCTGCCCCATTTCGTCCGCGGGCTGATCGAGGGGCAGATCACCCACCCGCCTTTCGGGGGGCGGGCACCCGCCAGCACGCACCCGTCGCCGCGGGTGCGCCGGGTAGTCCTGCCCGGGGCATCCCGCTTTCTGGAGGCGCTTCGCCTCCGCCTGCTGGACGCCTCCCCGGCCATCGAGGGAGAGGTATCGCCGGTGGGTGCCTCCGCGCTCCTGACCTTCAGCGGGCGGGCTGCGCTGGCCCTGCTGCGCTACGCCTACGCCGACCCGGTCCGCTGCAGCCCCCGGGCGGACCGGCTGGTCCGGGCCTTCGGTCCCACCGCGTCTGCGTAAGGCTCCCACAGACCGGGGACCGCCGGCCGGCGGCACTGCTATCGGCAGCGCTTTTCGTCTGGAAGGCCTTCCCGCCGCGGTCTGTCTACAGGTCTGGCAGCTCCGTGGGCAGGGCTTCAAGCACCAGGCGCCGGCCGCCGCGCAGGATCTCCAGGAAGAGCCGCTGGCCCAGCGTGTGCCGTCCCAGGGCGCGTTGCAGGTCGTCAGGAGAGGTCACCCACATCTCGCCGGCGCGCAGGATGATGTCTCCGGGACGCAGCCCGGCCGCATCGGCCGCCGTCTCCGGCTGCACCTCCGTCACCTGCGCCGCCGTCGGCCGCGGTAGCTGAAACTGCACCACCACCCGCCGGTCCAGCTCCACCAGCTGCGCCCCCACCCCCAGGTAGGCGCGGCGGACGCGCCCTTCCCGAAGCAGCTGCGCCACCACCCACTTGGCCGTGTTGATGGGGATGGCGAAGCAGATTCCCTGGGCCCCGGCGATGATGGCAGTGTTGATGCCGATCACCTCTCCGCGGGAGTCCACCAGCGGGCCGCCGGAATTTCCAGGGTTGAGGGCGGCATCGGTCTGGATCACGTTCTCGATCAGGCGGCCTGTTCGCGCGCGCAGCGTCCGCCCCAGCGCGCTCACCACCCCTGCGGAGACCGTGGCCTGGAACCCCAGAGGATTGCCCACCGCCACCACCAGCTGTCCCACCCGCAGCCGCGCCGAGTCCCCCAGGACCGCCGCCGGCAGCCCGGCCTGCGGCACCTGCAGCACTGCCAGGTCGCTGTGCGGGTCGTGGCCCACCAATCGCGCCGTAAGCCGTCGCTCGTCCTGCAGCCGGACCTCCACCCGCTCCGCCCCCTCCACGACGTGGCTGTTGGTCAGGATGTAGCCGTCGGGGGCGATGATCACTCCGCTGCCAGCACCGCGCAGCTCGGGGAGGCCGCGGCGCCGCAGCGACGGAGGCGCCGGGCGGGCCATGCTCACGCTGACTACCGCCGGGGAGACCCGGTGCACCGCCCGGATCACGGCCTGGGAGTAAGCGTCCAGCGCCGCCAGCTCTTCGGGAGGCGGAAGCGGCTCGGGATCGGGCCGCGCATCGTCGACCGCAGAACCGCTGTGAACAAGCATCCTCGCTCCCATCGAACCTCCTCTCCCTGCTCCACGTTCTGCCCGCACCCTTACCTCCAGGTCCTGGCCGCACCTGCTGAAGGCATCCCGCAGGCCCACAAGGAATGTGGCAATCTCACCGCAGCGGCCCGGGTGCTGCCACTCTACTGGCGATGACGCAAGGCGTCAAGCCGATCCGACACCGGGGTCGCTGGAGCCCCCAACGAGGTGGTGGAAGCGCAGGGCGTCGGGCCACATGCTGATGTTGTTGAACAGGACATAGGTCGTCCCCGCGCAGTGCGCCCTCACCTGGCGCAGGTCTTCGTCGGTGAACCGGTAGCGGTAACCGCCCCGCCCGTGCAGTCGGAAGTAGCGCGGGCGTCCGTAGAGGCTGCGCGCAGCCAGCGGGTCGACACAGTGAATTAGCTGCAGGTCACGGCACAGGGACCTGACCAGCGCCGCCGGCCAGTCCCCCCGCGGCTCCCAGACCAGACGCAGGCTCCCGCGGTCGATCCGGGAGAAGAAGCGCTCCAGGTTGGCCACGTGGCTGCGCTCCGGGGTAAAGCTGGCCGGGCACTGGAAGAGCACCAGGGTGGCCCGCAGCGCGGCCGCGATCTGCCGGGTGGTCTCCCAGGCCTGCAGCACCTCGTCGCTGGCCGTGAAGAAGCCGTAGCGGCTGTGGTGGCGCTGCGGGATGGTTCGGCCCAGGCGACGGTAGGTGGGACTTGTTGGGGGGTGGGTGATGAGCTGCCAGGCCTTCAGGGTGAACTCGAACTCCGCGGGGACGCGCGCCCGCCAGCGGGCCACCGTCGGCAGGCGCGGCGGCCGGTAAAAGGTCTGCTGCACCTCCACCACCGGGAGGTGGCGGGCGTACTCCTCCAGGCGGCGGGGGAAGCCGCAGCACCCCACCCGCACGTCCGTCTTCATCCCGGTTCCCCTTCGCGCCTGGGAAGTGACGACTCCTCCCGCCTGGCAACTCGACATGGGTGATTTCTCCTCGATCCGTTCCGCAGTTCACCCTAGACTGAAACTGTAGTGGAGATCGTGCCAGCCCTTCCACCTGCGGGTGATGGCTCACATGCAGACTCCATGGGCGACATCCTCCTGATCACGGGGCAGCCCGGCGTGGGCAAGACCACGCTGGTGCGCAGGGTGGCGGAGGCTCCGGACATCCGCCTGGGCGGATTCTACACCGAGGAGATCCGCCGCGGCCGCACCCGCACGGGATTCCGCCTGGTCACCCTGGATGGGCAAGCCGCGGTCTTCGCCCACGTGGACTTCGCCGGCCGCTTCTCGCACCGGGTGGGCCGCTACGGCGTGGACCTCTCAGCCCTGGAGGAGATCGGTGTGGCCGCCCTGCGCCGGGCGGCGCGCCGCGGACAGGTGGTCCTGGTGGACGAGATCGGGAAGATGGAGCTGCTGAGCCCCGGGTTCCGGGCCGCGCTGGAGGAGATGGCTGCAGGCCCTGTACCGCTGCTGGCCACCATTACCGCCGCAGCGCACCCCTGGGCTGATGCCTTCAAGCGGCGTCGCGGGGCCGTCCTGCTCACGCTGACCCCGACCAACCGCGACCGGTTGCGGGAGGCCGTTGAGGCGTGGGTGCGCGCGCACCTCGGGCCGTCTCCCTGAAAAGTCCACAAATGTTACGATGGATCTGGTGAGATGGCGACCGAAGCGCTTGAAGCCCGGCTTGCCCGGCTCGAAGGCAGCTACGAGCAGATAGACAGGCGCCTGGCCTCCCTGGAGGAAAGCGTCCGCACACTGGCCGCCGGGGTCGATTCCCTCGTGCTCTGGCTTGCCGGCATCCTCGTGACGAGCCTTGCCGGACTGGCGACCTCGCTACTCATCCTGCTGCTTCGCCCCTAGACTGAAGCAGCAGCGGGCTTTGGGGGGCATTCGTCGCGGGACAACCTCAACGATACCCAGACCACGACCAGGCGCAAGGAGTCAACCTGGCTACGGTCAATCCCCGGAGAGGTCAGGCCCCCGCGAGGATCAGGTCTACGGCCCGGCGCACGGCACCCTCGGTCTTCTGCCGGGCGCGCAGGCCCGGGCACGCCGCCGCGGCCTCCACATCGCGGGGAAGGGCAAGCCGGCTCTGCGCCACCGCCCGGACCGCTCCCCGCCTCCCGTGGTAGGTGGCCAGGTAGACCTGCTCCGTCTGCCCCGGCGTGGGCACCAGCACCGCTTGCCGCTCCACCTCCGCCAGCTCCATAATGGTGGAGTACCCGGAGCGGGCCACGACCACCCGCGCTCGGTTCACCATCTCCTCCTGCCCCCGGCCGTCCAGATAGCCATAGACCTCCACGCCTTCCGCCTCCTCCCGCCGTGGCGCCTCCGGCCTGCCCAGGGCCACCACCACACGCAGGCCCCTGGCGGCGGGGCGCCATGCGGCCAGCTGGCGACGGAGGATCTCCTCCAGCACCGTGCGCTGAGGCTCCGGTCCGGAGAGGGTAATGAAGAGGTCAAGGTCCTGGGGCAGCTCTCGGGCGCGGATGCGGGAGAGGATGCCGACGTAAGCCAGCTGCGCCGGAGGGAAGATGCGCAGCCTGTGCGCCAGGTCTCCGCTCAGCCGATCTTCGGACGTGTCCGGCACCAGGATCCGTCGCAGCCCGCGGAACCAGCGGTAGTTGAAGGCCTCCATAGCCCACTCCAGCGGGCCCACCCGCCCGGGGGCGATGAAGCGCAGGCTGTGGGCGAGGTGAAACGAGGGGACCGCAGGATGCTGCACGCCGTAGCGGTTGTCGGACACGATGCGGTCAAACCGTCGCCGCCGGACCAGCTCTGCGGTCCAGGCGCGCTCCCGGTACATGACCTGCACCATGCGGGGCAGCGCCAGGGCGCTGCGCGCGTAGAACTCCAGGGCAGAACGCCCCAGCGTCTGAGGAACGTCGGGCCAGTCCACGAACTCGCAGCGCTCTCCCAGCTCCTCCAGCAGCAGGAGCAGCGCCCGCCCCGTGGACACCACGGTCACCCCGGCGCCGCGGGCCAGTAGCGCCTGGATGAGCGGCAGGCTGCGCGTGGCGTGGCCCAGTCCCCACGACCCGACGGCGTAGAGAATGCGCATGGCTGGTCCGGCCCGCTCCAGGGCTTTCGGCAGCCGGGCGGGAAGTCCTATGGCATGAGCGGCGCGGCCCCGCGCGACCTGGTCTACTACGGTATCGGCGCCCTCTTCTACCTGGCGCCGCGCCTGCTCTACGCGCTGCAGGTGCAGGACGCCGCCCGATACCGCCACCGTCCGTCCACCCTGGTCGTGGTCAACCACAAACGTGACCTGGACAGCGTCATCATCCCCCCCACGCTGTACTTCAACGGGGTCCGGCCCAAGCGGCCGCTGTGGTTCGCCGGTCGCGAGGACATGTTCGTCCGCGGGTTCCTGGCCGGCTATCAGGTCGTCCCCCGCTGGCTGCGCCGCCTGCTCCACGAGATGGACCTGACGGCTGTGCTGGGGGCCCTGCGCGTGCTGCCCGTACGCCGCTTCCCCGAGCGCACCATGGCCGAGGCGCTGCACGAGGTGCTGCGGGCCTACGGCGACCGTCCCCTGGCCGAGGTGCTCTCGCCGCAGGAAGCCGAGCCCCTGGCGCGCCTCTGCGGTCCGGGAGCAACCCTCTCTGCGGCCCTGGCCTGGCGTTTCCACGACCGCTGGCAGCGCCGGGCCACACTGCAGGCGTTTGCGCCCCGCTGGCGGGAGACCCTGCGGGAACGGCAGCGTGCGGTGGTGGCCGGGCAGATGCGGGCGCTGGCCGATGTCCTGGACCGCGGTGAGAACCTGTACCTGGCGCCGGAAGGGGTGATCTCCCCCGACGGCCGGCTGCAGCGCTTCCGCTCCGGCCTGCGGCAGATCCTCTCCCTGGTGCGGGTGAAGGTGCGCCTGCAGCCGGTCTGCGTCGTCTACGACTTCATGCGTCCGGGCCCGCTGCGCGTCTTCCTCACCGTCGGCGAGGAGGTGTCCCCCGGGGCCAGCCCCGCAGAGAGCGAGCAGGCGGCGCGCCGGGCCCTGGCCGCCCTGCACGTCATGACCTGCACCCAGGTGGCCAGCCATCTCCTCTGGGATCTGTTGGGTCAGGGGCACACCACGGTGGAGGTGTCCCGGTTCGTGCGGGACGTCCTCGACTTCGCCCGCACTCTGGCCCGGGAGGGATTGCGTGTGGACCCTGCGCTGCTGGAGGACCGGGGACAGGCACGAGTCTACCAGTGGCTGAGCTACGCCACCCGACGCGGCCTTCTGGTGCGTCGCGGGGAGACCCTGCACCCGGGCGCGGACCGGCTCCTGGGAGCACCGGCTACGCACTGGGGCAATCCCGTGCACTACGCGGCGAACGAGCTGCTCTCGGTACGCGAGGCCCTGGGGGGAGAGGAGCGGCCGGCGGCTTGCGCTCCCGAGCCGGCCGCGCCGTAGCGGCCGCACATCGTCCGGCATGCACGCGACCCCATTTGAACCCTGGCCTCAGACCCCAGAGGACCTGATCCGGCTCCAGGAGGAGCTGGCACAGGCAGAGGTTCCCCTGTGGCGGCCCGAGGAAACTCTCCAGACCGCCGCCGGGTGTTTCGTCTGCTTTCCCCGCGAACGCACCGGCGGTGGCGCCGCGGGCGAGCCGGGCTGGGCTGCGGCGGTCCTCCTGGTGGCGGGCGAGGTCGCCGCCACCGAGGTCGTGCACGGACAGGCCCCGGCGCCCTACATCCCCGGATTACTGGCGCTGCGGGAAGGTCCGCTGCTGGAGGCGGCCGTCCGCCGGCTGCCGCAGCAGCCCCAGATGCTCATCGTCAACGCCACCGGCCGGGACCATCCCCGTCGCGCAGGGCTCGCCCTGCACCTGGGGGCGCGGCTGGATCTCCCAACGGTGGGCGTAACGCGGCGGCCGCTGCTGGCCGAGGGTGACCCGCCGCCCGACGCTGCCGGCGCGACGAGCCCTCTGCGCATCGGGGCGGAGGTCGTTGGCCTCTGGCTCAGGACAAAGCGTGGGGCCCGGCCGCTGGCCATCCACCCGGCGTGGCGGACTGACGCCCACACCGCCGTGGAGGTGGTCATGGCGCTGACCACCCGCTGGCGCACGCCCGAGCCCCTCCGTCTGGCCCGCCGGGCCGCCCGCCTGGCCCGGGACCGTGGCATCCGGGGAGTATGATGGGAGCATGAGCTTCCTCTGGCCGCAGGCCCTGGCGGGGTTCCTGCTGGTGGCAGGGCTGGGGGCGGGGTACGCCCGCGCGGCCTTCCGTTCACCCAGGGCGCCCCTCTCCCACACCCAGACGCCCCTGCTGACCGTTGCCGCATCTGCCGGGTGCCGGATCTGCCCGCACCTCCCCGCGGCGCTGTTCCTGGCGGCCCTGGCCGCACTGGTGGTGGCGCTGTCGCGTCCGGTGGTGCCCTGGCCGACGGCCCGGGGCTGGCCGGTGGCGCTGGTCATCGATGTCAGCCGCAGCATGGAGGAGACGGACATCCCACCAAGCCGCATTGAGGCGGCAAAGGCGGCAGCGGCAGACTTGGTGCGTGGCCTGCCCCGGTCCACGCCGGCGGCGGTGATCACCTTCGGGAACTACGCCAGCGTGGTCGTCCCCCTCACCACCGACCGCGCCAGGCTAAGGGAAGGGATCATGCACCTGACCACACAGCTGCGCACCCAACTGGGTACGGGACTGGCCGAAGGCGTGCGCCTGCTCACCGAGGACAGCACGCAGCCGGCAATCAGGCAGCCACGCCCGGTGGCGGGGGAGCCGCGGGCCGTGGCCATCCTTCTCTCAGACGGCCGGGCCAGCGACGGCATCCCGCCCCTGGAAGCGGCGCGAATGGCCCGGGAGCGGGGCGTCCGCGTCTACACCGTGGGCATGGGCACCAGCGGGGACCCCACGCAGTTCCGCAGCGGGTACTGGGGAGTGCTGGACGAGCCCACCCTGCGGGCGGTGGCGGAGGAGACCGGCGGGCGCTATTTCCACGCCTCTTCCATGGAAGGACTGCGCCAGGTCTACCGTGAGCTCGCCCGCGTCGTGGGCTGGACCCGCACCCCCCAGGAGGCCTCCGCTCTGGCTGCGGCAGGCGCGCTATTCTTCGTTCTGGCGGCGGTGGCTCTGCGGACGCGGCACATGCCGCTGGGCTGAGATGTGGGAGCTTGTGGGTATCTCGCTCTCCTGGTGGCTGGTCAGCCTCTCCGGGGTGATGATGCCTGGCCCCGTCTCGGCTATGGCGGTCACCGAGGGGACGCGCCGCGGCCCGCTGGCCGGGCCGTTGCTCACCGTCGGGCACGCGGCGGCCGAAGCTGTGATGGTGGCACTGCTGGTCCTGGGCATGAGCCGGGCACTGCAGCAGCCGCCGGTGGTGGGGACCATCGGCATCCTGGGCGGTGCGGTGCTGGCGTGGATGGGCTGGGGAATCGCCGCGGCGGCCTGGCGCGACCGCCTGGCCTCACCACAGGAGCACGGCGGTGCGGCGGATCGCTCGCTGGTGCAGGCCGGCCTGCTCACCACCATCTCCAACCCGTACTGGCTCCTGTGGTGGGCGACGGTGGGCGCAGCCTTCTTCGGCCGCTTCTCGCGCTTCGGGCCGCTGGCCGTCGCCGGCCTGTTCTTCCTGGGCCACGTCAGTCTGGACCTGGGGTGGAACAGCTTCCTGGCGCTGGCCGCAGGCAAAGGACGCCGCCGCTTCCCCCCTGCAGCGTTCAGGGTGGTGCTGGGCGGGTGCGGGATCTTCCTTGTCGGGTTGAGTGCGTACTTTGTCTACTCCGGCGTCGACTTGTTGACGCGGTAGAGGCCCTCGGCAGCAGCATGCAATGCGCAAACCCACCTTGCCAAACGGCCGCGGCGCGCGTAATTAAAGAGACGGGAAATTCGGCCGGACGGCATGGTGGTACCGGCCGCGCATCTTCGCTGAAGGTGTGCGTGCTCATCCTCGGAGGTGGTATATGGGTCGACTCCTGACCGTCCTTCTTGTGGCAATTCTCCTGGGGCAGACGGGACCTGCCCTGGCGGCGCCGGCCACGAGCTTCCGCGGGCTCTCCCTCTCCACTCCCTATCCCGCACAGACCGTGCGCGCGGGGGAGCGCGTCACGCTGACGCTGACCCTCAAGAACTTCGGCCTGCCCCCGCAGGTGGTTTCCCTGCGCGTGGCGGAGGCGGCGCGAGGATGGAAGGCCACGATCCTGGGCGGCGGGCGCCCGGTCACTGCGGTCTTCGTCGAGCCGGATCAGGAGACTACGGTCACCCTGCAGCTCGATCCCCCTGCCGGGGCAGGTGCCGGCAGCTTCCGCTTCCTGGTGACGGCGCAGGGGCAGGCGGCCACAGCGCAGCTTCCGCTGACGCTGACCATCGGCCAGGTCCTGCCGCCGCACCTGGGGCTGACCGCGGAACTGCCGGTGCTGCGCGGACCGGCCACGTCCAGCTTCCGCTACCGCCTCACGCTGAAGAACGAGAGCGACCGCGACCTGCTGGTGAATCTGGAGGCACGCGCGCAGAAGGGCTTCCAGGTGACCTTCACCCCGGCGTTTGCCAGCCAGCAGGTGACCAGCCTTCCGGTGAAGGCCGGGGAGTCCAAGGACCTGGATGCGGAGGTTAGCCTGCCCCGCGACACCGCCGCCGGTCGTTATGACATCACGGTGACGGCCGCCGCCGGCGAAGCCCGGGCGGAGGTCAAGCTGGGCCTGGAGGTCACCGGTCGCGCCGACCTCTCCCTGACTACCCCCGACGGCCGGCTCTCCGGGCGCGCCGTAGCCAACCGGGCCACACCGTTCAAGCTGGTGGTGAAGAACCAGGGCGGTGCTGCGGCGCGGGACGTGGAGCTCTCGGCGACGGAGCCCACCGGCTGGGAAGTCAAATTCGAGCCGCAGCGTATCGACGAGCTGCCGCCTAACCAGGAGCGCGAGATCACGGCGACAATCAAGCCCGCGGCCCGGGCGGTGGCCGGCGACTACATGGTCAACCTGCGGGCCAGCGCCGGGGAGGCCTCCTCGTCGGTAGACTTCCGCGTCACCGTCTACCGTTCCACCATCTGGGGCCTGGTGGGCATCCTGCTGGTGGCCGTGGCCCTGGGCGTGGTCAGCCTGGCCGTCTCGCGCTACGGGCGGCGCTGAGGGTACCGGTCCTCCCATGACCGCGGTCATCGAGACCCGGGGACTGACCAAGCGCTACGGCCCGGTCACGGCCGTAGAGGACCTGACGCTGACCATCAGCAGCGGAGAGGTCTACGGTCTGCTGGGACCCAACGGATCGGGCAAGACGACCACCATCCTGATGCTGCTGGGCCTGACCGAACCCACCGCCGGCGAGGTGCGCGTCCTGGGGGAGGACCCTTCGCGCAACCCGCTGGCGGTAAAGCGGCTCGTGGGGTACCTGCCGGACTCTGTCGGCTTCTACGACGACCTCACCGCCAGGGAGAACCTGCGCTACACCGCGCAGCTAAACGGCCTGCCGCGGGCGGAGGCTGAGCGACGCATCGCCGACGTGATGGAGCGGATGGGCCTTGTCGCCCGCGCCGACGACCGCGTGGGGACCTACTCCCGGGGCATGCGGCAGCGCCTCGGTCTGGCCGACGTGCTGCTGAAGCGGCCGAAGGTGGCCATCCTGGACGAGCCGACCATGGGCCTGGACCCGGAGGGGGCCATGGAGTTCCTGGAGATGATCCGCGGCCTGAAGGCCGACGGCCTCACGGTGCTGCTGGCCTCCCACCTCCTCCACCAGGTGCAGGCGGTCTGTGACCGGGTGGGGCTCTTCGCCAACGGGCGCAAGGTGCTGGAGGGCACCGTGGAGGGTCTCTCCGAGCAGATCCTGGGCGGCGCCTACCGCATCCGCGTGGAGGTGGACGGCCGCGGCCCCGGCCTGGAAGGCGCCCTGGCGGGGATCCCCGGCGTCCTCAAGGTCCGGCCCGACCCGCCGCGCGGCTACCTGGTGGAGGCCCGCGCCGATGTTCGCGGGGCGGTGGCGCAGCGGGTGGTCGCCCACGGGGGGACACTGCTTGGCCTGCGGCTGGAGCGGCTGGGCCTGGACGAGGTCTACGCGCGGTACTTCCAGGAGGTGCGCCATGACCGTTGAGCAGCGGGCAATGCCCTGGTGGAGGCGTCGTGCCGGACCGCGCCGGGAGGGGTCGCCCTGGACCGGGCTGTGGGCGGTTACCTTCAAGGAGCTGGCCGACCACCTGGCCAGCGTGCGCATGCGTGTCCTGGAAGGGCTGATCCTGCTCACCGCGCTGGGTACGGTGGTGGCGGCGATTCAGACCATCCGCTCGGTAAGCGAGGCCGCGCAGGAGGATCCCTTCCTCTTCCTGCGCATCTTCACCCTGACCCAGAGCATCGGCGAGCTGGACTACTCCTTCGTCCTGTTCCTGAGCTTCCTGGTCCCGCTGGCCGGCATCGGACTGGGCTTCGACGCCGTCAACGGCGAGCACAACCGCCGCACTCTCAGCCGGATCCTCTCCCAGCCCATCTACCGCGACGCTTTGCTGGCGGGGAAGTTCCTGGCGGGGCTGCTCACCCTGGCCATCTCCCTGCTGGCCCTCTGGCTGCTGGTCACAGGCCTGAGCATCTTCCGCCTGGGAGTGATCCCCGGCGGTGAGGAGGTGGCGCGCGGGCTCCTCTTCTTCATTGCCACCGTGGCCTACGGCGGTATCTGGCTGGCCGTGGCCATGTTCTTCTCCGTGCAGTTCCGCGCTCCCGCCACCTCCGCCCTGGCCGCGCTGGGGGTGTGGCTCTTCTTCGTCCTGTTCTGGCCCATCATCCCCGGCGTAGTGGCCCAGGTGCTGCGCCCGGCGGAGGACCCCCTGAGCGCGGTGGCGCAGGACCAGCTCCGGCTGGCCCTCTCCCGCCTCTCCCCCAACACGCTGTACTCCGAGGTCCTGCTCAGCCTGCTCAACCCGGAGCTGCGGGCCCTGGGGCCGGTGCTGGTCACGCCCCTGGAGGCGCTCTCTATGGTGCGCAACGCCCCCCTGCCCCTGTCGCAGAGCCTGCTGCTGAGCTGGCCGCAGTTCACCGGAATGATCGCCGCACTGCTGCTGCTCTTCGCCGGGGCGTACGTGCTGTTCCAGCGCCAGGAGATCAGGGCGTAGGGCGGCTACCCGAGGAACCGGCGGAATTCCGCGGCGCGCCAGGGCGCCAGCTTGATCATCTTTCCTACGAGCTTCTCCCGCTCGTCCCGCCCCTGCGCCTTCTGCAGGCGCGCCAGCAGCATGGCGATCTTTCGCCTCCGGTGTCGCCGCACCCGCAGCTCCCGTACCCTGGGGTCGGCGCCCATTTCAGGGTTCCTCCTCACACCGGCGTATCTCCGCACCCACCTCAGCATCCCTCACCGCATCGCTCGCTCCATCTGGGGCGGCCAACAGCTCCAGCATCATCCGCGCGTTTCTGGCCGACGAACCGCGGTAGTGGTTGTTGAACATCAGGTAGAGCCGGTCCACCTGACGGGCGATCTCCCTCGCCTTCCCGGCCCAGGGTTCCAGCTCCTCCCGTGAGTACAGGTAGTCGTAGACCTCGTGGGTGGAGGCGCCGCGGCGGCTCCAGGCCGCGGCGTTGCGGCCGTGGAAGCGGACCACAGACCAGTCTGAGGTGACAATCACCTCCGGGGGCACCGTCCAGGAAAGGTCCGGCTCGTCGGGGACGACGTAGATGAGGTCCTGCTCCCGCAGCGTCTGCTCCAGGGCGGCGCGGTGCTTCCGCTCCACCCAGGCGCGGTGCCGGAATTCCACGGCCACCCGGTATCCCGGCAGCCGGCCGCGGATCTGCCCCAGGCGGCGGAACAGGCCGGGGGAGGGGAGGTACCAGCGGGGGAACTGGCAGAGGATGTAGCCGAGCCGGCCAGCCTCGTGCAGCCGGCGGGCGAATTCGGTGAAGTGCGCCCAGCACGCCTCCTCCGCATCGCGCGAGACCTCCCGGAAGCTGACCTGCCGCATGGCGGCTGCCTCGGCCGGCAGGAGGCGCTGGATCTCCGGGGGCAACCGCCGCGGGTCTACACCGTGACCGGTGAAGAGGCCGAAAGCCTTAACGTGGAAGACGAATCCCGGCGGCGTCCACTGGATCCAGCGGTCCGCCATCTGCGGATCCAGCAGGGCGTAGTACGTGGCGTCGATCTCCACCGTGGGGAAGACGGTGGCATAGAAGCGCAGGCGGGCGGCCGGCCGATCGGCCACAGGCTTGGGGTAGAATCCGCCTTCCTTGACGAAGTGCGCGTCCGCCCAGGAGCAGGTTCCGGCGTAGACCGCGGCACGACCCATCTGCAGCGGCTTCGCCCAGGTGCCACGTGTGCCCCTTTGCGGCTCCGGCCAGGCAACCGGCTCCTGCGGCCCGGCATCTGCATCCTGCGGCGGGAGCACCTCCGGGAATTCGCGCATGATCCGGCCCGGTTGCCCCCGCGGCGGCGCCTTCTTTCTCACGGGGGTTCACCTCCAAGTGTCTTGCGCATCTGCGCCGACACACCAGACAACAGCTCCAGGGCCCGCGAGGCCGCCGCCTCGGAGAGCGTCCCCAACCCGCAGGCCGGGGTGAGGAGGGAGGCGGCCAGGAGGTCGTCGAGGGGGACGCCCTTGGAGGCCACGAGCCGCAGCGCGCCCCAGAGGCGCTCGGTAAGGCTGCCCACACTCTCCGCCATTACCTGGGCGTCGCTGCCCGTGGGCACGATGCCCCAGGCGATGATCCCGCCCCGGTCCAGGAAGGCGCGCAGCGCCTGCGGGTACAGCGACAGGGCTTCGGCGTGGTCGTAGGCGTCGAAGTTGAGGATGTCCACCGAGGTCTCCAATAGCAGGGACCAGTCCGTGTTCCCGCAGCAGTGCACCCCCTTCAGCCCCTCGATGCCGGCAAGCACCTCTTCCAGAAGCTTTTGGACCTCCTCCCGCTCCACTGCCAGGTACGCCGAGCCGAAAGCCGCCAGGTAGGGCTCATCGACGAAGATAATGGTCTGCGCACAAAGACGCCGCAGCGCCCGCTCCTGCCAGGCCGCCTGCAGGTGCAGGTACCGCGCCGCCGCGTCCGCCAGCATCTCGTCGTAGAGGAGGGCGCGCCTGTCCTGGTCGGTCACGGTCAGCCCCCAGCTCACCGGACCGAGAACCTGGCCTTTCACCGCCAGCGCCGACTCTGGACGCAGGGTGAGGAAGCGCTCCAGGCCGGCTGCGAAGTCCCCGTCCAGCGCCGATGCCTCTAACTCCTTGCTCAGGTAGCGGGCGTACAAACGCTCCAGACCGGCGTCCAGGTCCTGCCGCCGATCCACGTAGACGCGGCCGCCTTCCAAGACCACACCGGGAAAGCCGCGGCAAAACTGCGCCGGCAGACGCTCCCGCGCGTCCCGCCGGGGGAGCTGGGGCCAGGCGGGAAGCTCCGGGAGCCATCGCACGACCAGGTCGCATGCCGCCCCGGGGTCGGTGTGCGGCAGACTGCCCACGGCCGTAGGAAGGAAAGGAGGGAGCGCGCCCATGCCAGAGCCCAGGTACGGATTCACACCTAGTATAGACTTGTGGCTATGCGGTCAAGCGTGAACCACGGCCACCTGGGCATCGCCCTGGTCTCCGCCGCGGGTTTGCTGCTGCAGCTGGCGCTGACCCGCGTCTTCTCCGTCACTCAGTGGTACCACTTCGCCTTCATGGCGGTGGGGCTCGGTCTGCTGGGCTTTGGGGCCAGCGGCACGGCTCTGGCCGTCGTCCCGGCCCTCCTCCGGTCGCCCCTGTGGACGGCAGCGTGGAGCGCCCTGGCCGTGGTGCCCGCAGTCGCCCTGGCTCTGGCGGTCCTCACGCTGGTCCCGTTCGACGCCTACCTGCTGGCCCTGCAGCCGCGACAGCTCCTTTACCTGGCCGCGCAGGTAACGGCGCTGATCCTGCCGTTCCTTGGAGTGGGTCTCGCCGTGGGTGTCCTGCTCGCTGCGTTCCCGGAGCGGGCCAACACGCTCTACGCAGCCTCGTTCCTCGGCGCGGCATGGGGTGCCGCTGCGGCGACCGTGGTGCTCCAGCTAGGCGGGGCCGGGAGCATGGTGGCAGCGGCTGCGGTTGCGGCTGCTGGCGCCGGGGTCCTGGGGGCGGCCAGGCCCGCGCCTGGTGCGCCCTCAGCGACCCGGCTCGCCGTCGCCGCAGCCCTGCTGGCTGTGGCGGCCGCGGCCGGAGCGGTGGTGCTACCGCCAGACCTCCCCCTCTCCCCGTACAAGGCGCTCAACCAGTTGCGACGCCTCCCCGACGCGCGCGTCGAGTACACCGGCCGGAATGCGGTCTCGCGCGTGGACGTGGTGCGCTCACCCGCCCTGCGGTCTGCCCCCGGGCTGAGCTACCTGTACCCCGGAGCAGCCCCGCCCCTGCCGGGCGCCACCGTGGACGGGGACGGCCCGCGCGCGCTGCCCGCCGCGGTCGACGCCGCCTTCACCGACTACCTCCCGACGGCGGCAGCCTACCGCCTGACCTCCGGCCGCGTCCTGGTCGTGGGGGTCAGCCTGGAGGTCTTAAGTGCTCTCGCCCACCGCGCCTCCTCGGTGACGGTGGTCGAGGGCAACTCACTCCTGGTGGAGGCGGCGCGGCGTTTCGGTGGAGAGGTGCTGCGACCGCGGGGGCGGGGCGGGGTCCGCGTGGTCACCGAGGCCCCCCGTACCTACCTGCGCCGCAGTCCCGGGCGGTTCCAGGTCATCCAGGTCCCTCCTCCGGAGTCCTTCCAGGTGGTCGCCTCCGGGACGTACTCAATGGCCGAGCACTACCTCTACACCGTTGAGGCCTTCGGCGACTACATGCGGAGGCTGGCCCCGGGAGGGGTACTCGTGGTCTCCCGCTGGGTCCAGACCCCGCCGAGTGAGGAGGTCCGCGTGTGGGCGGCGGCGGTGGCGGCGCTGGAAGAAGCCGGGCAGCCGGCAGCGGATCGTCTGGCCGCACTCCGGTCGCTGAACACCCTCACCGTCCTGGTCAAGCCCGGGGGATTCACCGCAAGCGATGTGGCGGCGCTGCGCGCGTTTGCCTCCGCCCGACGCTTCGATATCACCTACGCCCCGGGCCTCCCCGCCGCCCTGGCCAACCGTTACCACGTCCTGCCCGTGGACATGCACCGGGAGGCCTTCACCGCGCTGCTGGACCCCCAACAGCGCCGCACCTTCCTGCGCAGGTACGCTTTCGAGGTCGGCCCGATCCGCGACGACCGGCCGTTCTTCTTCCAATTCTTTCGCTGGAGCCAGGTCCCCCAGATCCTGGCCGGCCTGGGGCGTACCTGGCAGCCCTTCGGCGGGGGCGGGTACCTGGTGCTCCTCGCCCTCCTTCTCGTCCTCGGCACGCTAGCCGCCGGCCTGATCCTGGCGCCGCTGCGCCTGCGCCCGGGCGGCCTCCCTGCCACGTCCGGTCCAGCGGCGGGCCGGCTGCCTCGGGCGGGGGTCCTCGCCTATTTCCTCGCCCTGGGGTTCGCCTACCTGTTCGTCGAGGTCCCGCTGCTGCAGCAGATGGTCCTCCTGCTGGGGTTTCCCACGTATGCCGTGGCGGCCATCCTCGCCATGCTGCTTGTCGCCTCCGGGCTGGGGAGCCTGGCCGGCAGCCGCTGGCGCCCGGCAGCCTCAGTTGTGCTCCCGCTGCTTGCGGCGGCCATCGTGCTGGTCGCCTGGACCCTGCCCCGCGTCCTCCAGGCGGGCCTCGGCCTGCCCGCCCCTGCCCGCGTGGCCGTCATCGGCACCACCGTCATACCGCTGGGGATCCTGATGGGCATGCCCTTTCCGGCCGGGATCCGTTTCCTCGGGGTCCACGAAGCCGCACTCGTCCCCTGGGCGTGGGGCATCAACGGGTGCGCCTCAGTGGTGGGCGCAGTGGTCGCGGCCATCCTCCAGCTGCAGTGGGGGTTCCGGGCCGTGCTGGTCCTGGGCGGACTGGTCTACCTGGGCGCCGGGCTCGTGGCCATGGCCGCAGGCGCGGGGTCCGTGGCTACGGCCGGACCAGGGGGACGAAGAGCACGGACCCCAGGTTGGTGAACTCCAGCTTCCCGCCTTTCTTCGTGATCCGCCACAGGGTCTGCACCAGGCCAGGGGGGCCCACCGGGACCACCATGCGGCCACCTTCCCTGAGCTGAGCCAGTAGCGGGGGCGGGACGTGATCCGGAGCGGCGGTCACCAGGATCGCGTCGAAAGGAGCGGCCTCCGGCCACCCCAGGTATCCGTCCCCGATCCGCGTACGCACGCGGACGTAGCCCAGATCCCGCAACCTCCTGGCAGCCGCGCGGGCCAGCGGCTGGATGATCTCGATGGTGTAGACCTGGTCAGTCAGCTCGGCCAGGATGGCCGCCTGATAGCCCGAGCCGGTTCCGATCTCCAGAGCGCGCTCGCCGGACCGGACGTCGGCCTCCGCGGACATCAGTGCCACGATGTACGGCTGGGAGATGGTCTGGCCGTACCCGATGGGCAGGGGCCTGTCGGCGTACGCCTGGGAGAGGTACTCGTCGGGGACGAAGCGGTGGCGGGGCACGGTGAGCATGGCCCGCAACACACGCGGATCGGTGACGCCGCGGGACCTGATCTGCTCTTCCACCATCCGCTGCCGCTGGGCTGCGTACGCATCGGGGGAGGGCGCCGGCGTTGCCCCAGGAGACGCCGCGGAAACACCGGTGCCCAGAACGGCCGCGATTGCCAGCGCCAGGGTCACCACCCGCGCCAGAGGTGGCGGGAGCTGATTTGGCTCGCACGCGGCGTTCGAGGGGGTCCCAGGGCTCGTGTTCTTGACACAGAAGCAACTCGCCATC
Organism: Armatimonadota bacterium; assembly: GCA_031459715.1. NCBI lineage: Bacteria > Bacillati > Candidatus Sysuimicrobiota > Candidatus Sysuimicrobiia > Candidatus Sysuimicrobiales > Candidatus Humicultoraceae > Candidatus Humicultor > Candidatus Humicultor tengchongensis. The sequence goes on from JAVKIA010000003.1 coordinate 149,552, forward strand.
TCCGTCTATGAGCTTCTTCTTTGATTGCGAGATGCCGGTGCCATGTAGGATGAGAAGGAGAAAGACAACAAAAAGGGTACGCAGTACCCGGCGAGTGAAGCTCACCATACCCTCTCTCGCCTTCATGAGATCACCTCCTCAATTTCTGAGTCAATACCAAAGCTCATTGAGATTCGGGAAGGCGCCGGCATGATCACGCCGCTGTCACCTCCCTCCCCATGGCTTGCTGTATCGCTCGCCGGAGTTTCGACCCGCTGGAGAGCCATCAGTTGCCCCTTAGCCTCCGCATAGGTCGGCTGCTCGTACGCCCGTCGCAGTTTGTCCGCCAGGTCTTCTGCTGGCCCTTGGGCAGGTAGGCCGACACGTTCTCCCGCTTATGCCACTGGCACCGCTGGACCTGGACCGCTGCCCTGAATACCTCCTGCACCGCACAAACAGCGGCGACGGGCGCAGATGGCGCGGCGCTACGCGCGACGGCGGCCATGGGATACCGCCCGCAGCGGCCGGGGGACATGGTGCAGGTTGACACGACTCCGATCACCCTGTACCCGGAATGTCAGCGGGCGCATTTCACGGCGCGGGACGCAGTAAGCCGCAAGGACGTGGTGGCGGCGTACAAGCGGGGGACCAGTGCGGCCGCCGAGCGTTTCTTGCGCCAGGAGTTGCCGCGGATGGGGTTTCCCATCGGGGCGCTGCAGATCGATGGGGGTTCGGAGTTCAAGGCGCACTTCGAGCAGGCCTGTCAGGCCCTGGGGATCCAGCTCTTCGTGCTGCCCCCGCGCAGCCCCCGGCTGAACGGGCATGTGGAGCGGGCGCACCGGACGCGCCAGGAAGAGTTCTACGACCTGGTGGAGGTCCCCAGGACCTGGCCCTTCACAATGCCCTGCTGCGGGAACACGAGGCGATCTACACGGCCTCCGGCCGCACCAGGCGCTGGGCTACCTCGCCCCGAATGAGTTCCTGGCCCGCTGCCGGGCCGACCACTGACCATGGGAGGGGGGAAGTGTCTCGGATCTACTGAGGCAGTACACGGGATTGCAGCGGCAACGCCGGCGCGCGATAATGGGGGCCAAAGACAGCTGGCATGCCGGCGGTCGCCACAGGTCGGGGCAGGACGGGTTAGGCAGGTCTGCCTATCACGGAGCCGGGTAGCTGGTTCGCGGGCGAGACTCACTAGGGAAGCGGGTGGGATCAAGGAGAGAAAGGCGACAGGTGCTAGACTGCGAGACTCGCTGTGTTGGATGTACTAGGCAGGTCTGCCTAATTCTCGTTAGACGCCCCTGAGAACTGCCGCAGCGCAACGATCGGATGAGGTAGCCATTGGCCAAGCGAAAGAACAACGCGAGCACTGCGAATGCCACCGGCGCCACCGTCGGCTACGAGGCCGAACTGTGGCGCATGGCGGACGCGCTCCGCGGCAGCATGGACGCCGCGGAGTACAAGCACGTCGTCCTCGGCCTGATCTTCCTCAAGTACATCTCCGACGCCTTCGAGGAGCAGCACGCTCGGCTCATCGCGGAGATGAAGAAGGGCGCGGACCCCGAAGACCCCGACGAGTACCGCGCGCAGAACATCTTCTGGGTGCCGCCCGAGGCGCGCTGGTCGCACCTCAAGGCCCAGGCCCGCCAGCCCACCATCGGCCAGCTCGTGGACGACGCCATGGCCGGCATCGAGCGCGCCAACCCGGCGCTCAAGGGCGTGCTGCCCAAGGACTATGCCCGCCCGGCGCTCGACAAGACGCGCCTCGGCCAGCTCATCGACCTGATCAGCAACATCCAGGTCGGCGACGAGACGGCGCGGGCCAAGGACGTGCTCGGCCGCGTCTACGAGTACTTCCTCGCGCAGTTCGCGAGCGCCGAGGGCAAAAAGGGGGGTGAATTCTACACCCCACGCTGTGTGGTCAAGCTACTGGTCGAGATGCTCGAGCCCTACCGCGGCCGCGTCTATGACCCCTGCTGCGGCTCGGCGGGCATGTTCGTGCAGTCGGTGGAGTTCATCCAGGCCCACGCCACGGGCAACGGCAACGGCGGTCGCGCCCGCGCCGACATCTCGATCTACGGCCAGGAGTCCAACTACACGACCTGGCGGCTCGCCAAGATGAACCTCGCCATCCGCGAGATGGCGATCTCGGGAGGTACCCATGCCCCGTAAGAAAAAGACAAACGTGACCCGCGCGAAGGCCAACCACAAGCGCCCGATCGAGACCTACGAACACAAGGGCGCCGAGCGGCTCAACAACCCGCCGGTGGGGCTGGTGACGCCGGAGACCGACCCGGACGCCGGGCAGAAGAAGAAGCGCTACGCCTACGACCCGCACCTGGACCCCCAACTGGTCTGGGCGGGCAAGGCCGAGCACACGTCGTTCGAGGTGCCGACGGTCTCGTTGCACGTGCACGAGCGGATCGAGCCGCGCACCATTCTGGAAGCGGTGCGCAAGCGGAACGGTAACGGCAGGGCGGCGCAACTCCCACTTTTCGAGGTCGAACGCCAGGAACCTCTGCGCGAGGCGATTGAGTTCTACCAGCACGCCCACGGCTGGTCGAACCGCCTGATCGCCGGCGATTCCCTGCTGGTGATGAACTCGCTCCTTGAAAAAGAAGGCATGGCCGGCAAGGTGCAGATGATCTACATCGATCCGCCCTACGGCATCAAGTACGGCTCCAACTTCCAGCCCTTCGTCAACAAGCGCGATGTGAAGGACGGCAAGGACGAGGACCTGACCGCCGAGCCGGAGCAGATCCGCGCCTTCCGCGACACCTGGGAACTGGGCATCCACTCCTACCTGACCTACCTGCGCGACCGGCTGCTGCTGGCGCGAGAGCTGCTGACCGAGAGCGGCAGCATCTTCGTGCAGATCAGCGACGAGAATCTGCACCGTGTGCGCTCCCTTATGGATGAGGTGTTCGGGGCGGAGAATTTTGT